>JBPCJB010000122.1:0-6968 GCA_051005735.1 Gaiellaceae bacterium
CGATGCCTGACACCGTCACGATGGAGAAGATCGTCTCGCTCGCGCGCCGGCGCGGGTTCGTGTTCCCCTCGTCGGAGATCTACGGCGGGCTCGGCTCCTCCTACGACTACGGTCACTACGGCGTCCTGCTCAAGGACAACGTCAAGGCGCGCTGGCTCGCCGCGATGGTGCAGGAGCGCGACGACATCCTTGCGCTCGACTCCTCGATCATCCTCCACCCGCGCATCTGGGAGGTCTCCGGTCACGTCGGCGGCTTCACCGATCCGCTCGTCGACTGCCGCTTCTGCAAGCAGCGCTTCCGCGCCGACCATCTCGCCGATCCCGAGCACGAGGAGGTGCGCTGCGGCAAGCGGCCGAGCAAGCGGCCCGGCGAGACCCCCGACTGCGACCTGACCGAGGCGCGCCAGTTCAACCTCATGTTCGAGACGCGCGTCGGCGCCGTCGAGGAGACCGGCGTGCCCGTCTACCTCCGCCCCGAGACAGCGCAGGGAATCTTCGTCAACTTCAAGAACGTGCTCCAGATCGCGCGGCGCAAGCCGCCGTTCGGGATCGCGCAGGTCGGCAAGTCGTTCCGGAACGAGATCACGCCGGGCAACTTCATCTTCCGCACGCTCGAGTTCGAGCAGATGGAGATGGAGTTCTTCGTCCCGCCAGCCGAGGCGGAGGAGTGGCACCGCTACTGGATTGCGGAGCGGCTCGCCTGGCACGTGCGCTACGGCCTGCGCGAGAGCCGGCTGCGCTTGCGCCCGCACGACGCCGACGAGCTCTCCCACTATTCGAGAGGGACGAGCGACATCGAGTACCTCTTCCCGATCGGCTGGTCGGAGCTCGAGGGCGTCGCAAACCGCGGCGACTACGACCTGACCCAGCACTCCGAGGCGTCCGGGACGAAGCTCGAGTGGGTCGGACAGGACGGCGAGCGCTACACGCCACACGTGATCGAGCCTGCGCTCGGAGTCAACCGCTCGATGCTCGCGTTCATGATCGACGCCTACGACGAGGAGGTCGTCGCCGAGCGTGAGCGGACGGTGCTGCGGCTGCACCCGCAGCTCGCGCCGGTGAAGGCCGCGGTGCTGCCGCTCGTCGGGAAGAGCGAGGACATGGTCGCGAAGGCGCAGGCGCTGTTCGAGGAGCTGCGAACGGTCGCGAGCGTCGAGTACGACGACAGCGGCGCGATCGGGCGGCGCTATCGGCGCCAGGATGAGATCGGGACGCCGTTCGCGCTCACGATCGACGAGCAGACGCTGGAGGACGAGACGATCACGATCCGCGAGCGCGACTCGCTCGCGCAGGAGCGGATCCCGCTCGGCGGCACGCGCGCCTTCCTGCTCGACCGGCTGGCGCAGCCCTGGCAGCCGCCGAAGGCGGGTTAGCGACGCTTGCGTTCCAGCAGTCCCGCGCCTCGCGCGAAGCCGAACCTCGCGTAGAGCTCGTGCGCGTCCCTCGTGTGGAGGATCCAGCGGTTGGCGACGAACGGGCCTTCCTCGACGGTGAAACGGACGAGCTCGACGCCGAGACCGTGACCCCGGTGCTCGGGCAAGACATAGACGTCCGCGAGGTAGGTCAAGCCCGCGTCGGGGGCGTCCACCGTCCGTGAGAAGCCCACCTGGGCGTCGCCGCGATAGAGGCCGACGACACGGTCGGCGCGCTCGATCAGGCCGCGCATCGTCTCTCGCGGACGTCCAGGCGCCCAGTACGAGTCCTCCGAGATGAAGCGCTGCACCTCGTCGAGGTCGATCCGCGCGCGGTCGTCGTCGAGCTCGTAGCGGCCGGAGAGCTCCTTCTTCACAATCGAACCCTCCACTCAGTCACGACGAATATCCTCTGTGACGATGCTGCGGCGCGCGATTCTCCTGCTCTCGGTCGCGCTCCCGCTCGCCGCGCTCGACCTTGCGCACAAGACCATCGTGACGACGGAGGAATGGGCCTATCACCCGCGCGGAGCCGCTTGGATCGCGATGTCCGCGGCCGTTGCGCTCGGCTGTCTCGCGCTGACCCGCGTCCCTTCCGTGGCCGTCGCCGCGATGGCAGCGGTGCTGGCTGCAGGCGCCGTCGGCAACGGCGTCTCGGCGGTCGTCTGGGAGCGCGGGATTCCGAATCCCCTGGTCGTCGACCTCGGCGAGGCGGTGATCGCGTTCAACTTTGCGGACATCCTCACGCTCGTCGGTGTCCTCTTGCTGATGGTCGAGCTCAGCTCGGTCACGATCCGCAACCGCGAGCAACTTCTGCCCCCGCGAGAGTTCGCGCGGATGCTCTGGCAGCGCGTGCGTTCGTAGAGCCTCTCGTGTTAGAGGCTCGTACCCTCATGCGGAGAGTGTCCGCAGGCGGAAGCCGCCGCTGTACTCGTACGACGTGGTGACGACTGCGAGCGCCTCGCGTCCGCCCCGGTCGGTCACGCCGGCCTCGTGTGCGGCGGCGAGCGGCGTCGTCAGGAGCGTGCGGATTCCGCGCAGCCCTGCGGGCGAGAGCGAGACGGTTCCCGGCCCGCAGGCGCGACACACGGCGCCGCCGGCGCTCGGGAGATAGCCGACCAGGTCATCCACGGCCCCACACTCGACGCAACTGTCCAGATGCGGCAGATAACCGGAGAGCCACAGCAGCTTGAGCTGGAACGAGAGCGCCAGCGGATCGAGCGCCGCCCGGGCCGGCGCCCGGGAAGGGATCGCGTCGAGCCGATCGAGGAAGCGCGTCAGCGCCGTGAAGGCGCGCTCGTTCCCCTCCTGCTCGGTGTAGAGCCGCAGCATCGCCTCCGCGCCGACGAGGCCGACCGCGAGCCGGTACGGGTCCTCCCGCGTCTCGCGGTGCGACGAGATCAGCGAGACCCCGGTCACGGTTCGGAGCTCGCCGGAGCCGTGGTGGAGCAGGAGCTCGACGTGCGAGAGCGGCTCGAGCCGCGCGCCGAAGCGCGACTTCGTGTGCCTGATGCCCTTGGCGATGGCGCCGACGCGCCCGCTCTCCGCGGTGTAGACGTGGAGGACGCGATCGGCCTCGCCGAACCGGAAGGAGCGGAGCACAACCGCTTCGGTCTTGGACGTCCTTCCCATCCTTCGAGTCTACGGACGTCGCCCGACGGGAACGAATCGGGCCTTTTACGCGTTGAAACTCGGATGGCCCGGATCACGATCTACACGACGCGCTGGTGCGGCTATTGCGTCCGCGCGAAGGCGTTGCTGGACGCGAAGGGCACCGCCTACGACGAGATCTCACTCGACGGCGATCAGGCCTTCCGCCAGACGCTCCGCGAGCTCACCGGCGGTCGGTCGGTCCCGCAGATCCTGATCGACGGCGAGCCGATCGGTGGCTACACCGAGCTCTGGCGCTTGGACAAGACGGGCGCGCTCGACGAGAAGCTCGCCGCCTAAGAGGGCTTGGCGAAACACCGGCTGTGCCCGGACGAGCGGCATTCCGCCAAGCCCTCCTAGCGCTGGCAGCGGGGGCAGTACCAGGTGCTGCGGCCGCCCACGCGCGTCTTCGAGAGCTCCGTGCCGCAGCGGTCGCACGGCTCGCCGGTCCGCCCGTAGGCCCGGAACTCGCGCTGCATCGTCCCTGACGAGCCGTCGGGAAGCCGATAGGCGCTGAGCGTCGAGCCCTGGCGGGCAACGCCGAGCTCGAGCGCCTTGCGGATCGCACGGTGCAGGTGCCGAAGCTCGTCCGGCTCGAGCGTTCCCGCCTCGCGCAAAGGCTGTAGCCGCGCGTACCAGAGCGCCTCGTCGACGTAGATGTTCCCGAGCCCGGCGAGCGTGCGCTGGTCGAGTAGCGCCGCCTTGAGCGGGGCGCGGCGACCCGCCAGGCTCTCGCCTAGCCGCTTCGCCGTGAACGCGGGCAGGAGGGGCTCTTCGCCGAGCCGCGCCGCGAGGTACGGATCGAGCTCGTCGGGCTCGAGCAGGAGCCAGGTGCCGAACCGGCGGACATCCTTGTAGGCGACGCCCGTGCCGTTGTCGAGGGTGAGAAGCGCTCGCAGGTGCGGATCGCCGTCGAGCTCGTCTGCTCGAAGCGAGCCGGTCATGCGGAGGTGGATGAGGAGCGCTCGGCCCGACTCGAAGCGGAGGATCAGGTACTTGCCTCGCCGATCGACCCGGGTCACGCGCTCGCCGCGCAGCTCCGCGGCGACCTCGACGGGGTCGAGCGGCCGCGTCAGCCTCGGATCCTGGATGTCGACATCGGCGAGCGTCCGCCCTTCGAGCGCCGGCGCGATCGCCCGGCGGACGCTCTCGACCTCGGGCAGCTCAGGCATCGGGCGGCGGCGGGAAGAAGGAGGGATAGACGACGCGACCCTTGATCGCGGGCACATAGGCGCTGAGCGGAATCGCCATCCACGCCGCGTCCACGATTCGCTCGTCCGGCCGCTCGAGTCCGAGCTCGGTCGCCGAGCGGAAGCCGAAGCGAGGGTAATAGGCGGGTATCCCCTCGACGAGGACGAGCGGCTCATTCCGTGCGTCCGCGGCTGCCAGCGCAGCTTGGACGAGCGCGCCGCCGACCCCGTTTCGCTGCCGGTCCGGGTGCACCGACATCGGCGTCAGGATCAGGAGCTTCCGCTCGTCGCTCTCGACCGCCACGTAGCTGAGCATCGTGTGGCCGACGATCTCGCCCTCCTCCTCCACGACGAACGCGAGCTCGGGCACGTGGCCTCTCGAGGCGCGGATCTGGACTGCGAGCTCCGCAACGGAGCGATCGCCGAACGCCGCCTCGATCACCGCGAAAACCGCTTCGACGTCGTCCGGCCGCTCGCGCCGGATCCACAGCTCGGGCAGCTCGGCCACGCGGCCAGACTAGCCAAGTAACAGTCTGTTACCAGGCGACCCGGGCTAGGCGATCCCGGGCTAGGCGATCCCGGGCTAGGCGACGATGTCGAGCAGGATCGATCGGTCGGCGGGAGCAGCGTCCCCGAACTCGTAGGCGGCGAAGACCTCTGCGGCAGCTGCATCCGCGCTGGCCTTGTCGCGGGCGTGCACCTCGGCGAGCACCTCGCCCGGTTCGACCCGCTGCCCGCGCTTGACGTGGCAGACAACGCCGACCGCGTGGTCGATTTCGTCCCCCTTGGCCGCTCGGCCGGCGCCGAGGTGTAGCGCGGCGTGACCCACGTCGATCGCGCCGAGCCGCGTGACGAATCCGGCGACGGGCGACCGCAGCGCCTGGACGACTGCCGCCCGAGGCAACGCGCCGGGGTCGGGGTCGCCGCCCTGCGCTCGGACCCAGCGCTCGTAGACAGCGAGCGCCGAGCCGTCTGCGACCGCGGCTTCGGCGCGACGACGGCCTTCGGCCGCGTCGATCCCGAGGTCTGAGAGCGCAAGCAGGCGCGCGCAGGCGTCGAGGACGAGCTCGGTGAAGTCGGGCGGGCCGACGCCGCAGACGGTCGCACGCGCCTCGACGATCTCGAGCGCGTTCCCGACCGCGGCGCCGAGCGGCTGATCCATGTCTGTGAGCAGGCACACGACCTCGCGATCCGCATGCCGCCCGAGCTCGAGCATCGACTCAGCGAGCACGCGTGCATCCTCGAGCGATTTCATGAAGGCGCCGTCGCCGACCTTCACGTCTAGCACGATCGCATCCGCCCCACCGGCGATCTTCTTCGACATGATCGACGAGGCGATCAGCGGCACGATGTCGACCGTCGCCGTCACGTCACGGAGCCCGTAGAGCTGCTTGTCGGCCGGGACGAGGTCGTCGGTCTGGCCGATGATCGCGAGCCCGAGGTCGCGCACCTGCTCGACGAACGCAGCCACGGAGAGATCGACGGAGAAGCCCGGGATCGCCTCGAGCTTGTCGAGCGTGCCGCCCGTGTGTCCCAGCCCGCGCCCGCTCATCTTCCCCACCGGAACGCCACAGGCGGCGACGATCGGGCCGACCGCGATCGTCGTCTTGTCGCCCACGCCGCCGGTCGAGTGCTTGTCGACGACCTTCCGTCCGAGCGCGGCACCAAGGTCGAGCGTGCGGCCGCTCCGGATCATCGCATCGGTGAGCGCGTAGGTCTCGGCCGCGCTCAGCCCATTGAAGTAGACGGCCATGCAGAACGCGGCGAGCTGGTAGTCCGGGATCTCGCCGCGCGCATAGCCGAGGATAAGCTCGGCGAGCTCGTCGGCAGTGAGCTCCTCCCCGTTCCGCTTCCGCTCGATCAGCTCCGCCGGCCGGATCACTTCGTAGCGACGTAGATGACTGGAGCACGGCGAACGCTGAGCGGGCCTTCGAAGTCCGCTGGCAGATCGCGCGCCCAAAGAGACCGCGATGATTCGACGTACGCCTCCACCGCTGAACGATCGGGAAAGTTGATCCAGCCTCCGGCATCGCGCTCCTCGACACGGGCGAAATGTCGAAGGAGGATCTCGGCGCCGTTCTCGTCATTGAAGACACGAGTCGTCGAGAGGTCGCCGCCGAGCAGCTGTCGCAGCTCGCGAAGATGCTCGACGCGATTCGTGACGGCAACCAACCTCCCGCCACGGGAGAGCACGCGCGCCAACTCCGCAATCCCGCGCTCGACGTCGGGCACGTGATAGAGCATCCAAGCGGCCAGCGCTGCGTCGAAGCTCCCGTCCTCGAACGGGAGCTCCTGCACATCACCGGCGCGGGCGTTGACGCCGCGCGCTCGGGTGAGCTCGACCATCCGCTCGGAGATGTCGATCGCCTCGACCTCGGCGCCGGCCGCAGCGATCCGCTCGGCGGCTTCGCCCGGCCCGCACCCGACTTCGAGCACCCGCCGAGGCTGAGTCTCGAGAACCGCCTCGACGGCGAGTGCAGGCGCGTCGGGCCCGTCCGCGTAGCGGTAGGCGGCGCGTCGACCGAGCAGACCACGTTCGTTCGCGTACTCCGTTGCGACGGCTGTCGGATCGTTCAGGCTCACGGCGTCAGAATCGGCGTCCCCGGGATCCCGCGACCCGGCGCCTTCCCGCCGAGCCAGGCGTTCACGGTCGCGCCGACGTCGGCGAACTCGCCCTCGTGCACCTGCCCGGCCGCGTTCCGGCCCGCGGCGTAGG
>JBPCJB010000123.1:0-9697 GCA_051005735.1 Gaiellaceae bacterium
GTGGCCGTGATCTTCATCACCCACAATCCTCATCACGCCTACCCCGTCGGCGACCGCTTCGTGGTTCTCAACCGCGGCCAGAGTCTCGGGGCCTATGCGAAGAGCGAGATCGACCGGCAGGAGTTGGTGCGCCTGATGGCGGGAGGGCCCGAGCTGGCCGAGCTCGAGCACGAGCTCGAGGCCATCCAGGCCGAAGTCTCGTCATGAGGCTGACCGCTGCGCAGGCGCTCGTGCGCTTCCTTGCGGCGCAGTACGTCGAGCGCGACGGCGTCGAGCACCGCTTCTTCGGAGGCTGCTTCGGGATCTTCGGGCACGGCAACGTGGCCGGGATCGGGGAGGCGCTGTACGAGCGCCCGGAGCTCCTGACCTACTACCAGGCGCGCAGCGAGCAGGGAATGGTGCACGTCGCCTCCGGCTACGCGCGCATGCGGAACCGGCTGGGGGCGTTCGTCTGCACGACCTCGATCGGGCCGGGAGCGACGAACATGATCACCGGCGCCGCCCTCGCCACCGTGAACCGGCTGCCCGTGCTGCTCCTCCCCGGTGACGTGTTCGCCTCGCGCAGGCCCGACCCGGTGCTGCAACAGCTCGAGAACCCGTCGGCCGGAGACGTCTCGGTCAACGACTGCTTCCGACCGGTCTCGCGGTACTTCGACCGGATCTGGCGGCCGGAGCAGGTCGTGCCGGCGGCGCTGCAGGCGATGCGCGTCCTCGTGAACCAGGCCGAGACCGGTGCGGTGACGCTCTCGCTGCCCCAGGACGTGCAGGTGGAGGCGCACGACTTCCCGGAGGAGTTCTTCGCGAGGCGCGTCTGGCACGTCCCCCGGCCGCTGCCGGACGAGGCAGCGCTCGCTCGCGCCGTCGCGCTGATCCGGGCCGCCAACTGTCCGCTGATCGTCGCCGGAGGCGGCGTCATCTACTCCGAGGCGACCGACGCGCTGCGGCGGTTCTGCGAGCAGACAGGAATCCCGGTCGGCGAGACGCAGGCGGGCAAGGGCTCGCTGCCTTACGACCACCCCTCGGCGCTCGGCGCGATCGGTGTGACGGGAACGTTTGCCGCGAACCGGCTCGCCGCGCAGGCCGATCTCGTGCTCGGGATCGGCACCCGTTGGAGCGACTTCACGACGGCCTCGAAGACGGCTTTCCGTGATCCCGGCGTGCGCTTCGTGAACGTCAATATCGCGGACTTCGACGCCGCGAAGCACGCCGGGATCGCGCTCGTCGGCGACGCCCGGGCGACGCTGGAGCGCCTCGCGGAGCTGCTCGGCGGCTGGGCGGTCGAGGACGTCTACCGGGGGCAGGCCGCGAGCCTGAACGCCGAGTGGGACGCGGAGGTATCCCGGCTCTATGCGCTCGAGCACTCCCCGCTTCCAGCCCAGAGTGCGGTGCTCGGCGCCGTCAACGACGCCTCGGCTCCGGCCGACGTCGTGGTCTGCGCCGCCGGCGCGATGCCCGGCGACCTGCACAAGCTCTGGAGGACGCGGGACGCCAAGGGCTATCACGTCGAGTACGGCTACTCGTGCATGGGCTACGAGATCGCCGGTGGGCTCGGCGTGAAGCTGGCCGCGCCGGAGCGAGAGGTCTACGTCCTGGTGGGCGACGGCTCCTACCTGATGCTCTCGAGTGAGCTCGTCACGTCCGTCCAGGAAGGGCTGAAGCTGACGATCGTGCTCGTCGACAACCACGGCTTCAACTCGATCGGCTCGCTCTCGCGCACGCTCGGCACCGACGGCTTCGGCAACGCTCTACCGCTACCGGCACAACGGCACGCTCGGTGTCGACAGGGAGGGCTCGACCGATTACCTCCCTGTCGATCTGGCCGCGAACGCCGAGTCGCTCGGCGCCCGGGTGATCAGAGCGGCGTCGATCGAGGAACTCCGAGCCGGGCTCGAGACCGCGAAGGCGGAGTCGCGAACGACCGTGATCGCGGTCGAGGTCGACCGCTACGAGGGCGTGCCCAGCTACGAGAGCTGGTGGGACGTCCCTGTCGCCGAGGTTTCGGCGGTCGAATCGGTGCGGGAGGCGCACAATCGCTACGAGGCCGCACGGTGATCGACGCGGTGGTGATGGGCCGGGTCGGGCTCGACCTGTATCCGAACGAGCTTGAGACGCCGCTCGCCGAGGTGCAGACGTACACGCGCTTCGTCGGCGGCTTCGCGGGCAACGTCGCCACCGGGCTTGCGCGACTCGGCGTCCGGACGGCGATCGTCTCGCGCGTCGGCGCGGAAGGGCACGGCGACTTCGTGCGCGCGTGGCTGGCGGGAGAGGGCATCGACGTCCGCTTCCTTCGCACCGACCCATACTGGCCGACGCCGCCGACCTTCTGCGAGGTCTGGCCGCCCGACCGCTTCCCGATCACGTTCTACCGCCGGCCGACCGCGCCCGACTGGCAACTTTCGCCGAACGACTTCGACGCGGGAGAGGTGGCCGGGGCGAGGCTCCTGTACGCCACCGGTACCGGGCTCGCGCAGTCACCGAGCCGCGAGACGACGCTCGCCGCCCTTCGGGCCCACCGCGGCACGACGATCTTCGACCTCGACTGGCGTCCCATCCTCTGGGATGACCCAAACACGTATCCGGCGCTCGCCGCCGAGGCGGCCGCTGCCGCCGACATCGCGATCGGCAACGAGGAGGAGGTCGACGCCTCGGGAGTGACCGACGTGCCGACCCTCGTGCTCAAACGCGGCGAGCGCGGTGCGACGGTGTACGACCGCGGCGAGGAAACAGAGGTGCCCGGCTTCCCGGTCGAGGTCGTGAACGGCCTCGGCGCCGGCGATGCGTTCGCGTGCTCCGAGGCGATGCCGCGGCTCGTCGAGATCGAGGCGGCGCTCGTATGACCGAGCTGCTGCTGAGGGCGGGGGAATGGAAGCAAGTGACCCCGGAGTCCGCAGGTTGGAGCCATCTCTTCTTCGGCGTCCGGGAGGGCTCGTTCGCGTCCGAGACGGGTGATGTGGAAATCGCGCTCGTCCCACTCGGCGGGCGCTGCCGCGTCGAGGCGGAGGGAGAATCGTGGGAGCTCGGCGGCCGCGAGAGCGTCTTCGCCGGGATGCCGTGGGCGCTCTACCTTCCGCGCGATACGTCCTACCACGTCGAGGGCGAGGCTGAGGTCGCGATCTGTGGCGCGCGCTGCGAGCGGCGCCGCGAGCCTGTGCTCATCCGTCCCGAGGACGTCGAGGTCGAGGTGCGCGGCGCCGGCAACGCGACGCGTCAGATCAACCACATCGTCAAGACGGAGTTTCCGGCGGAGCGGCTGCTCGTGGTCGAGGTCTTCACGCCCTCGGGCAACTGGTCGAGCTACCCGCCGCACAAGCACGACGAGGACCGGCCGCCCGGCGAAGTCGTCCTCGAGGAGACCTACTACTTCCGGACTGCGCATCCGGAGGCGTTCGCCGTCCAGCGCCTCTACAGCCCCCGTCACGGGCTCGACGTCACCGAGACAGTGCGCGACGGCGACCTGATGCTCGTCCCGTACGGCTACCACACGACTGCGGCTGCGCACGGCTACGACCTCTACTACCTGAACGCGCTGGCCGGCGACCGCCGCTCGATGGCCTCCGCGGACGACCCCGACCTAGCGTGGATCCGGGCCGCATGGACAGGGCTCGAGCCGGACCCGCGTGTCCCGCTCGTCCGGTGATCCGCGTCGCGAACGCCCCCGTCAGCTACGGCGCCTTCGAGCTGACGGTCGGCGTGCGGCCGAACGTGCCGGGGCCGGACGAGGTGCTCGACGCGATCGCAGCGGCCGGGTACAAGGGAACGGAGCTCGGTTCGCTCGGCTATTTCGGCGACGCCGGCGCGCTCCGGGAGCGGCTCGAGAGCCGCGGCCTCGCGCTTGCCGGCGCGTTCGTCGAGCTTCGTTTCGGCGCCGGACAGGATCACGCTCTGCTGGATGCGACTCTCGACGTACTCGAGGGTCTTGGCGCGAAGCCCGTCCTCGCCGATGCGGGGCCGAGAGACGGCGACGTCCATTGGGACGGGGTCGAGCGTGCCGCCGAGATCGCGCGGGCGCGCGGGCTCGAGCCGACGTTCCACCACCACATGGGCACGCGCGTCCAGACTCCGGCCGAGATCGAGCAGCTGCTCGAGCGCACCAGCGTCGGACTCCTGCTCGACACCGGCCACCTGAGCGCGGCGGGGGGGCGATCCGCTGCAGGGGCTGCGCGACTGGCGCGACCGAATCGACCACCTGCACGTGAAGGACGTCCGCCTCGACGTGCTTCGCGCTGCGGCAAGCTGGGACGAGGCGTGGCGCGGCGGCGCGTTCTGCGAGCTCGGCACGGGGGACGTCAATCTTGAGGGGTTCTTTGCCGCCCTCGGCGCCTATTCCGGCTGGATCGTCGTCGAGCAGGACTGGGTGCCGCGCCCGGGTGACGACCCGGAACGCAAGTCGAAGCGCAGGCGCGCAACCGGCGCTGGCTGGCGGAGCATGCGGGCGTCTGAGCTCTCGCTCCAGCGGATGTGGAGCGGGCGCTCGACTCGCCCGATCGCTTGGCCACGGCCGGTTCGTGAAGATCCTCGGGCACGGCCATCGTCCGCGCACTGATGATCCCTTCATCAATGTGTTCGGCTGGTGTTCGGACACGTTGCCATGATCGCCAACAGTGCCGAAACTTACCTGCAAAGTCGGTAAGCCGACGCGCGGATTTTCCCACGGGAGATAGCCGGTGGTTGTTAGATTCAGTCGACGCTTGCTAAGGCGTAGTCCACGGCGGCCTCGGACGTCATCGTTTGCCCGTCCGCGAGGGCGGCTTGAAACGCGTCGGAGCCAAGGGACTGCTGAACCGCTGCCTCCGTCTGCTTGCGCAGCCGTGCGTCGAAGGGGTCTTGGACAGCTCTGATCGCCTTTCGTGTCGCGTCGGCGGCACCGAGCAGGACTGCCGCGACCCTCGGCTGTCCGCGCGCCGCGGCAACCCCCGCAAGTCCTTCGAGATCGGAGTCGGCGCCCAGAGGACGTTCACTCGTCTCCTCGTCAAGAGGCTTTCGCGGAACGAGCACGCCGCATCTTCGAGGCGTGACTGGAGGAGCCCGATCGCGCCTGCGGTAGAGAGGGCGCTCGCGAGCCCTGGTGGAGCCCCGGCCTGGCGGAATCGATCGAGCGCCTGCTCGCAGGCGTGTTGAGCGTCATCGAGGCGACCCCGTAGAGGGCGACGATCGCCTCGCCGAGTGCGACGAAGGCGCGGACGAGGTCGGTGCCGACCTCGGTAGCGACCACGTGCGCTTCCTGCAGCGCCGTCCCAGCGCGGACGTGGTCGCCTTGGAACATCGAGGTGATCGCCAGTCGCGCGAGCGTACGCACGACCAGCTCCTTAGCGTCGAGCAGACGCAAGACCTTCAGCTGCTCCTCGTTCAGCTCGATGTCAAGCGTCAGTTCGCCGGCATGCCGAGCTAGCCGTGACGCCGCCCAGAGAACACGGGCTCGAATGGCGTGAGGAACATCGTCGTAGGTGACGGCCTCACCGAGCCAGTGTCGACCCTCGTCGGGAGCCCACCACCAGTCGATCCACAGGACGCTCGTGGCGAGTTGGGCCTCGCTGAGCTTGTCGCCCGTCCGCCTGAAGTGCTCTAGCGCCGCAAGCGAGTTCGTACGCTCAGGCTCGAATAGCGCCCTCCGGACGTCCAGCGGGAGCTTTCGCTCAACGGATTCGACATCCAACTGAACCGCGTGGGCGAGATAAAAGCGCGCGTGCCGGTCCTTCAGCGCGCCCCCTTCGTCTGATTCTTCAAGCCGCTCGAGTGCGTACTCGCGAATCGTCTCGAGCATATGGAAGCGCCCGCCCTCGCGCCGGAGGAGATTCTGCTCAACCAGTGCCCCAAGGCCATCAAAGTCTGTGTCGCACACGCGTTCGGCGGCTTCCAGCGTGCAGCCGCCGGCGAAGACCGCGAAGCGTGCAAAGAGTTCTTTCGAGCGCTCATCGAGCATGGCGTGGCTCCATTCGATCGCCGCGCGCATCGTGTGCTGGCGCGCCGGCGCATCGGCTGGGCCACCGATCAGCAGCGGCAGTCGCTGGTCAAGCCGGTCGAGCAGCTCTGCGGGCTCGAGAGACTTCACCCGCGCTGCAGCCAACTCGACCGCCAGCGGAAGGCAGTCGAGCCTGCGGCAGATCTGCGCAACGGCAGCATCCACCGCAAAGTCGGGCTTCGCCGCCCTTGCGCGCTCGTTGAAAAGGTCAACCGCCTCCTGCTCCAGGAGCGGGGCAACTGGGTACTCGTGTTCCGCCGAGAGGCGGAGTCGCTGGCGGCTCGTCACAAGGAGCTTCACGTGAGGAACGGCCGCGAGTAGATCAGCCAGCTTCGGAGCCGCCGCACGCACCTGCTCGAAGTTGTCGAGCACGAGCAAGACTCTCTTGTCTCGGAGCTGTTCGGCGAGCTCTCCGCCTCCGATCGCGTTCTCGATGGCGGCAACCACTAGCTCCGGATCGTTTGATGCCTGCAGAGATACCCAGTGGACGCCGTCGAGAAAGTCTGGGACGGCTTGCCGAGCGAGCTCCAGCGCCAGTCGTGTCTTGCCCGCTCCGCCCGGCCCGGTGAGAGTCAGTAGCCGTTGTTCGCGGAGCAGCGCGACTGCCTCCGCCAGTTCCGGCGTGCGGCCGTGAGGGGCGTCGGCGGGATCGGCAGTCTCGTTGCCGACGGTTTCGTTGGCGCCGCGGGAGCTGCGAGCGCCGGATCCTGCGTCAGGATCGCCTTTTCGAGCGTCTGCAGCTCGCGGCTGGGTTCGAGGCCGAGCTCTCCAGCGAGCGCACGCCGCGTCTTCCTGTAGACGAGTAGGGCTTCGGCCTGTCTGCCTGAGCGATAGAGGGCGAGCATCAGCTGCGCACGCAGACGCTCGCGCAGAGGGTGCTCCGCGACGAGCGCCTCCAGCTCCGCCACCAACTCGTGATGTCGACCGCAGGCGAGATCGGCGTCGATTCGGTCGGCGAGAGCCTCGAGCCGCAGCTCGTTCAGCCGCTCTGCCTCGTGGCGAGCCGACCCTTGCAGCGGCACGTCGCTGAGTGCCGGCCCGCGCCACAACGCGAGTGCAGTCCACAGCGCCTGCGCGGCGCCATCCGGCGGTAAGGCGAGCGCGTCGCGAGTGAGACGAGCGAATTGGAGGGCGTCCAACTCCTCCTCGACCACCGGCAGCACATACCCGGACGCCCGCGTCAAGATCGCCTCCGCGCCGAGCGTTCTCCGCAGCTCGGCGACGTAGCCCTGAATGAGATTAGTAGCGCTTGCCGGTGCGCGTTCTCCCCACAACTCCTCGATCAGCCGGTCACTGGAGACGACCTCGTTGGTGCGGAGCAACAACGCTCTGAGCAAGGAGCGCTGCTTGGGGCCACCCAGTTTGACCGGCTGATCGCCCTGCCACACCTCGATCGGCCCCAGAACGCGGAACTCCACAGCGCTGTTGTGGAGGCGCGAGCACTCGAGCTCGAGCACTGACGCGCCGGACGGCGCCGATGGAGCCGACAATCAGCGCGGTCATCTCAGGGAACTCAGTCCTGGGCGCCGCCGCCTCTCGAGCACGGGATGCGGAGTCGCGCAGCGCTGAGGTGAGCGAGGTGAGCGCGCCAGAGACGCTCGCGGATCTCGCGCTCACCCAAGTCGAGCCGTCGCAGGAAGCCGCGGCGCTGCAGCGCGCGCACGACCTCCGGCGGCAGGGAGAGCCGCGCCGCGATCACTCTCGCGTCGGTGAGCGTCACGAGGCGTGATTGGCCGGCCGAAGCTGCGTCCGCAGCCAGGCCAAGCGAAGACCTAGGTGGCGTCGCCGGCTCTCAACGACCTCACGCCGAGCAGGCCCGACGCTCTGCCAGTTCCGCTTCAGCTCAGCCTGATGCTCGCGGACGAGTTGGCGGCTGGTGTCGGTGTCGGGTTGAAACACGTCGTTCTCCTTTCGGACGATAAGGCGGTGCTCACCGGGCGGCGAGCTGGCCTCCGCGGCGGCTGGCCACCCGGTGCGCGGCGACCACCGTGACGAGGACGATGAGGCCGACCAGAACGGGGACCGCTGCGATGCTCCAGTCAAACCCGCCCGCCGAGACCTCGAACGTGGCTCCCGGATCGGCTGTGGCTCCACCACCCGTCGAGCTGCCGTTGCCGCCTTCGATCATCGGTTCGACCGCGGAGGCGGCCGGCACGATCAACATCGCAAGCAGAGACAACCCAGCGAGCAGGGCGAGTCGAGTTGAGATTCGGTGCAGGTCGAGCATCAGCTCCTCCCCTTCGGTTGGTGATGTCGCCCAGGATCGGAGCCGCCGCTGGGGAACCGCTGGAGAACGGCTGGAGGTTCTAAGACCTGCCGCTCGACCACTCCGAGGTGAGAGTTAGGCAGTGATGCGCTCGTAGTCGTGCCAGCTGGCTGATCGAGGGCCGCGGCTCCGAGAGCGGCGCCTGGCGCGGCAAGCTCAAGGGCGGGAAGGGGACGTCTTCCTCCGAGGCCGTGGGAGGCGCATAAGAGGGCCCGCTTCGCGGGCGAGACGTACATCGGCGCACGGCGCGCAATCGTCTTCCGCGCGACAGGGCGCAGCGAGCTACTTCCGCGCCCCGTTCGGGACGTATATCGAGTTGATCAGCTATCCGAAGTGCATGGCCTACGTGGAGACGGCCGCGACTCCGCACTGGGATCCTCGCGTCAACCGACCCGAGGTCGGTCGAGACCGACGTTCTCTCCGCCCGCCGGCAAAGGCGGCGTCTCACGAGGGCTATCGCGCCAGGTACCCCCCGTCGGCGACGAGCGTCGAGCCTGTGACGAAGGATGCCTCGTCCGAGGCGAGGAACGCGATCGCCGCGGCAATCTCCTCCGGCCGCCCCACCCGCCCCATCGGCGTTCCAATCGAGCCCGCGTTCTCCCAGATCGAGTCTTCGTCCTCCAGGGAGAGGGCCGGCAGCGCGTGGCGCACCTGCTTCGTCCGGGTCGCCCCCGGGGCGACCGCGTTCACCCGGATGCCCTGCTTGGCGTAGCGGGTCGCGAGCGACGTAGTGAGCTGCCGGGCCGCCGCCTTCGTGACGGCGTAGGCGAAGAAGCTCGGCCCGCCCTCGGTGGCCTCCTGGCCGATGAATGCGCTGATCGACGCGAGGTTGACGATCGAGCCGCCGCCCTGCTCAAGCATCGTCGGGATGACGTGCTTGCAGCAGAGGAACATGCTGCGGACGTTCGTCGCCATCAGCGCGTCCCATTCCTCGACCGGCAGCTCGGTGATCTCGGCGAGGTAGAGGTGCCCGACGTTGTTCACGAGCACGTCGATCCGGCCGAACTCCTCGCGCGCCGTGGCTGCCAGCCGCACGGCTGTCTCCTCCAGGGCGACGTCGCCGACGACAGCGCGGAACTCACCGTCGAGCGAGGCCGCCAGCTCGCGCAGGTAGTCCTCGACGACGTCGTTCAGGACGAGACGTGCCCCCTCCTGGGCGAACCGGTGCGTCGTCGCCTGGCCGATGCCGCTGCCTGCGCCGGTGATGATCACCACCTTCCCCTCGAGCTTCATCTCGCCTCCTCCGTTCCCGGGTGACCGGCCGGCCGGCCCAGCCGCTGCCGCAACTGCGCCGCCGCGATCCTGCGGCCACCCTGCGCGAACGGGGGCAGCCAGTGCGAGCCGAAGGCGTCGCCGATCACCTGCTTCGCCCGGCCGGAGTCGTGGAACGCCTCGGTGAGCAGGAGCGGATCGTTGAAGTTCTCGATGAACATGTCCGCGATCTTCTGCTGCGGGCTGTCGTTGTCGGGCTT
>JBPCJB010000124.1:0-8290 GCA_051005735.1 Gaiellaceae bacterium
CCCGGTCGAGCGAGAGCGCCTGCGCGCGCCGCTCGGCGGGCGGAGTGTCGTCCTCGTACATGTAGGTCGCGACGTAGTCGAAGAGGAGCGACGAGGCGAACGGCGAGGCGGAGCTCGTCTCCACCTCCACGACGTCGAGCTCGCGCGTCTGCATTCCCTGGAGGATCTGCTTCAGCGCGGGCAGGTCGAAGACGTCCTGAAGGCACTCCCTGTAGGTCTCGAGCACGATCGGGAAGGAGCCGTACTTGCGTGCGACCTGGAGCAGGTTCTGCGCCTTCAGCCGCTGCTGCCAGAGCGGGGTCCGCTGGCCGGGCCGCCGGCGCGGGATCAGGAGCGCGCGCGATGCGTTCTCGCGGAAGCGCGCGCCGAAGAGCGCGGTCTGTCCCACCTCCGAGACGACGAGCTCCTCGAGCTCGTCCGGGGCGAGCAGCAGGTCGGCGAGCGGCGGCGTCGCGGCGGCGTCGGGCAGGTGAAGCGCGATTCCGTCGTCCGACCAGATCGACTGCGCCTCGATCCCAAGCGAGTCGCGCAGCCGCGCAGTCAGCGCCATCCCCCAGGGGGCGTGCACGCGGCCGCCGAAGGGGGTGAGGATGCAGACGCGCCAGTCGCCGATCTCGTCGCGGAAGCGCTCGACGACGATCGTGCGGTCGGAGGGAACGGCGCCGGTGGCGGCCTCCTGCTCGCGGAGGTAGGTGAGGAGGTTTTTCGCCGCGCGGGGATCGAGGAAGAAGTCGTCCTGAAGGCGCTTGTCGGCCTTCGCGTCGGAGAGCGCGACGAGCTCGCGGCTGGCGGCGCCGATCTTCTCGCCGAGCTCGTACGGGCGCCCGACGCCCTCGCCCTTCCAGAACGGAATCGCGCCCGGAGCGCCCGGAGCGGGCGAGACGAGCACGCGATCGCGCGTGATCTCCTCGATCCGCCACGTCGAGGCCCCGAGCATGAAGGTCTGGCCCTGCCGAGCCTCGTAGACCATCTCCTCGTCGAGCTCGCCGACCCGGCCGCCCCCGCCGACGAGGTGGACGCCGAAGAGGCCGCGATCCGGGATCGTGCCCGCGTTCGTGATCGCGAGCCGCTGGGCGCAGGTGCGGCCGCGGATCGTCCCGACGGTGCGATCCCAGACGATCCGCGGGCGCAGCTCGGCGAACTCGTCCGACGGATAACGCCCGGCGAGCATGTCGAGCACGTTCTCGAGCTGCCCGCGCGAGAGATCCGAGAACGGATACGCCCCGCGCAGGAGCGCGTGTAGGTCGTGGATCGCAATCTCGGCGTCGGCTGCGATTGCGACGATCTGCTGCGCGAGCACATCCAAAGGATTCCTCGGGATCGCCGTCTCCTCGATCGCGCCCTCGCGCATCGCGCGAGCGACAACCGCGCACTCGAGCAGGTCGGCGCGGAACTTCGGGAAGATGCGGCCCTTCGAGACAGAGCCGAGCTCGTGCCCCGCCCGGCCGACACGCTGAAGGCCACGCGCGACCGACTTCGGGCTCTCGACCTGGATCACGAGGTCGACGGCGCCCATGTCGATCCCGAGCTCGAGGCTCGACGTCGCGACGAGGCATGGGATCCGCCCCGCCTTCAAGAGCTCCTCGATCTCGACTCGCTGCTCACGCGCGAGCGAGCCGTGATGCGCCCGCGCGACCTCTGCTGGTCCTTCGGCGCCGGCGTCCGCCTGGGCAAGCTCGTTGAGCCGAAGCGCGAGTCGCTCGGCGAGGCGGCGGTTGTTGACGAAGACGATCGTGGAGCGATGCTCACGGACGAGCTCGAGCAGCGCCGGATAGATCGAGGGCCAGATCGAGGCTGTCCCGCCAAGGACTGGCCCGCCCTCGCTGCTCACGGCGAGGTGGCTCCCGTCAGCCTCGGGCGGGTTCTCGTAGGCGCGGCCGCCCGGCTCGCGCATGTCCTCGACGGGGACGACGATCTGAAGGTCGAGCTCCTTGCGCGTCCCTGCATCGACGATCCGGATCGGGCGATCGCCGGAGACGAAGCGGCCGATCTCCTCGATCGGGCGCTGGGTCGCCGACAAGCCGATGCGTTGCACCGGTTTGGCCACGAGCGCATCCAGGCGTTCGAGGCTCAGGGCGAGATGCGCGCCTCGCTTCGTCCCGGCGACGGCATGGACCTCGTCGACGATCACGGTCTCGATCGTGCGGAGCAGCTCGCGCGCCTGCGAGGTCAGGAGGAGGAAGAGCGACTCGGGGGTCGTGATCAGGATGTCCGGTGCGCTCCGCAGCATCGCCTGGCGCTCCTTCTGCGGCGTGTCCCCGGTGCGGACGCCGACACGAAGCTCGGAGCGAAGCCCGGCGAGTGGGCCGCGGAGGTTTCGCTCGACGTCGTAGTTGAGCGCCTTCAGCGGCGAGATGTAGAGGAGGCGGAGGCCCGCGCTCGGGCTCTGGTCGAGCCGGTCGATCCCGTAGAGGAACGCCGCGAGCGTCTTGCCCGAGCCCGTCGGGGCCTGGATCAGGACGTGCTCGCCGCTCGCGATCGCCGGCCAGCCGGCCGCCTGCGCGGGCGTCGGTGCGGCGAACGCCTGCTCGAACCAGGCTCTCGTTTTCGGGGAGAAGGGCGCGAGCGGGTCCATGCCCTAAACGTATCCGCCGGCGGGTGGGATTCCGCAGCCGCGGCGGCCGGATCAGGCGAGCAGGTAGACGGCGAAGGCGATCCCGAGCACGATCGCCACGAGCGTGCCCACGGCCAGCGCCACACCGGAGATCGCAAGCGCCGGCGTCCGCTCGCTGCGGCCGCGCTCGGCCTCCTCGGCCAGCTCCTTCGGCTTCTCGATCGGATTTTCCATCCTCCGATCTGTACCCACCGACCAGCCGTCCACACCTCGCCGCCTTGACCGAGAATCGTGCGCTTTGTAGCGTGGGCGCACTGCGAGCGGCAAAAGGAGGCGCGGCACCATGGCGAAGATCAGGGACTTTCTCGAGCAGCTGGAGCCGAAGACCTACACCGACGAGGAACTTACGCGCCTGGCCAAGGATTTCGGACTGGAGGATAAGAAGCAGATACCCGCAGTGATCTCGCATGACCTCCACAAGATCAGGAACGAGATCAAGCGCGAGTCCGGCGACCCGAAGGGCGAGCTGCTCCGAGTCGTCATGTGATTCCGAGCGGCGGCTCCCTCACCGTCATCGGCACAGGTATCCGCCCGCAGCACCTGACACCCGAGTCTCACCAGGCGCTCCTCGAGGCTGACGACCTCCTCTATCTCGCAGCCGAGCCCGAAGGCGGCTCGTGGCTCGAGCAACTGCATCCGAACGCGCGCTCCCTGGAGGACTGCTACGTCGAGGGGGAGGAGCGGCGAACCGCCTACGAGGCGATGGTGGAGGCGATCCTCGAGCCCGTCCGGCAGGGGCGGCGCGTCTGCGCCGCCTTCTACGGCCATCCCGGCGTCTTCGTGACGCCGTCCCACGAGGCCGTCCGCCGGGCGCGCGCGGAGGGCTTCCCCGCCCGGATGCTCCCCGCCGTGTCCGCGGAGGACTGCCTCTACGCAGACCTCGGGATCGACCCCGGTCGCAGCGGCCGCCAGAGCTACGAGGCGACCGACTTTCTCGAGCGCCCGCGACCGATCGACGGGCGGGCCTACCTGATCCTCTGGCAGATCAGCGTCGTCGGGGAGCGTCGGACCGTGACGCGCCCGCGCTCCGAGGGGCTTTCGGAACTGGCGGCGGCGCTGCTCGCGCACTATCCGCCGGAGCACGAGGTCGTGCTCTACGAGGCCTCCCCATACCCGATCGCCGAGGCGATCGTGGAGCGGCTCCCGCTCGCCGCGCTAGCGGATGAGCAGGTCGCGCCCATGGCGACGCTCGTCATCCCCCCGCGAGAGCGGTGACGTCCAGCCTGCGGGCTGCGACGAGGTTCCCCTTCGCCTCGTAGAGCGCTACGGCCTCGAGCGCCGCAGCGGCTGCCTCGTCCTCGCGTCCGGCAAGCCGGAGCACGTCCGCGAGCCGCGAGAGCGCGTCCCCGTGGAGGTTGAGGTAGTCGGTGCCGGCAGCTCTGGAGACGGCCTCGCGCGCCAACCGCTCCGCCTCGCCGAAATCGCCGGCGCGTGCCTTGATCGAGGCTCGCGCCGCACGCCAGGCGACGTGTGAGGTGACGTCGAAGTCCGACGACGCCAGCTCGCTCAGCGACGTGTAGGCGAGCGCCTCGTCGTCCTGCTCCTGCGCGGCGAGCGCCTCCGCGAGATAGGCCGCGACGGTCGAGAGGTTGCCTTTCTCGCCGATCGCCTCGAGCGTCGCGAGCCCGGCCCGAAACTCGCGCTCGGCGGCGGCAGGGTTGCCGGCGAGGAGCTCGACGGCGCCCGAATACGTGCGGCCGCCGCCGTGGAGGACCATCAGCCCGCTCTCCTCCAGGATCGCGTGGCTCTGCGCCGCCAGCTCGCGAGCATCGTCGAAGCGGCCCTGCATGGCGACGAGATAGGCCAGGATCGAGGAGAGCACCGCCTCGAGCGCGCGGTCGCCGCCTCCCTGCTCCTTGAGGCTCTGGCAGCGATCGACCGCCGCGACGGCCGGAGTCGGGCCGACGAGCGCCGCCCGACCGAGCGCGGTCAGGAGGAAGAGCACGCGCCGGCGGTCGCCCGAGCGCTCGGCGTAGACAAGAGCCTCGTCGAGGGCCGACTCCGTCGCCGCGATCCGACACTCGACGAAGTGCGCATGTGCGCGCAGATTGGCGGCCTGGGACGAGCCGGGATCGTCGCCTAGCTCGGCGAAGACGCCGGCCGCGCGCTCGGCGAGCTCGTGGAACTCGCGGACGTCGCCTTCACCCGTGTAGATGCGCAGGAAGCTGCGCTCGATCAGCGCGTGGAGCTCGAGCCGGATGTCGCCGGCCGCCGCCGAGCGGCGCACGACTTCCTCCAAGAGCTCCCCCAATCGCCCGAGGCGACCCGTGTCCTTCAGGGCCGCCGCGAGCTCGAGCAGCCGCTCGAGCGCGCGGCTCTCGGTCGACGCGGGCAGCGCGACGGCGCGCTCGAGCAGGTTGACGGCGGCCGGGCCGTCTCCGCGGGCCAGCGAGCGGCGGCCCGCCTCGCTGAGCCGCGCGGCCGCCTCCTCGGTCAGCCCGCGATCGGCGCGCCCGAGCTCGCTCCGGTAGCGCGCCGCCTGCTCGAGGTGGTAACCGACGAGCTCGTTCTCCTCCTCGCGCTCGTCGAGCCACCGCGCCAGCCGCTCGTGCAGGTCGCCGCGGAGCTGCTTCGGCAGCGCCTCGTACGCGGCGTCGCGGATCAGCAGGTGACGGAATCGAAACTCGTCGTCTCCGGCAGGGCGGACGAGCTCCTTGCGGACGAGCGCGCCGAGGGCGCCGGCGATCCGCGCCGACGACTCCTCGGAGAGGCGCTCGACCGCGCTGCGGCGGAAGCGCTGGCCCTCGACGGCCGCCCGCTCGAGCACCTGCCGCTCCTCGCGAGGGAGCAGATCGAGCCGGGCGGCGAGGAGCACCTGGATCGAGGGCGGCACCGGCAGCTCCCGCAGCTCGCCGGCGGCCGACCAGCAGCCGTCATCGATCCTGATCAGGTCTTCCTCGAGCAGCAACGCCACCATCTCCTCGACGAAGAGCGGGTTGCCGCCGGCCGCCCGTTCGATCCGCGTCGCCAGATCCGCCTGCAACTCACCACTGCCGAGCAGGTTGCGGGCAAGCCGGGCGGTCTCGGGCGGCGTGAGCGGCTCGAGGAAGATCGAGGTGGCGTTGTGCTTGCCTCCGCCCCAAGAGCCGCGCTCGTCGAGCAGCTCCGGTCGCGCCGTGCAGACAACGAGCAGAGGCGCGTCGCGCACCCAGTCGGCAACGTGCTCGATCAGGTCGAGCAGCGTCGGCTCTGCCCAGTTGACGTCGTCGAAGACGACGACGAGCGGCTGCTCGCGCGCAAGCGCCTCGAACAGCCGGCGAATAGCCCAGAACGCTTCCTCGGGCGTCCCTCCGGAACCGTCGCGCCCGACGATCGAGGTCACGCGCTCGGCAACGACTTCGGCGTCCGCCCCTCCGACGGCCGCCTCGATCGCGGCGCGCGGGTCGTCCTCGCCGAAGGCCTGCGCCACGATCTCCGCGATCGGCCGGAACGTGATTCCCTCGCCGTAGGAAAGACAGCTGCCGGTCAGCACCCGGGCGCGCCCGCCGATCTCGGTCATTCCCTCGGAGAGCAGGCGCGACTTCCCCACCCCCGCAGGGCCGAGGACGGTGAAGAGATGGCAGGTGCGGCCCTGAACGGCGCGCGCGAACGCGTCCTGCAAGAGCCGACTCTCGCGGCCACGTCCGACCATCGGCGAGCGCAGGCGCGGTGTGCGGGGGCCGGCCGAGTCGAGCGCGAGAAGCCTGTAGGCCCGCACTGGCTTCGCCTTTCCCTTCAGCGCCAGCGGCTCGAGCGACTCCGCCCGGACGGCGTCGCGGGCGAGTCTGTAGGTGGACTCGGCGACGAGGATCTCGCCCGGCTCGGCGGCAGCCTCGAGCCTTTGCGCCACGATCACCGAGTCGCCCGTGACGAACGTCTCGGCGCGAGTTGGGTCGCCGGCCACGACCTCGCCCGGGCAGACGCCGATCCGGATCTCGAGTCGAACCCCGAACGACTCCTCGAGCTCGTCGTTCAGGACGGCGAGCCGCTCGCGCATCTCGAGCGCCGCCCGCAGCGCACGCAGCGCGTCGTCCTCGTGCAACACCGGCGTGCCGAAGACGGCCATCACCGCGTCGCCGATGAACTTCTCGACGGTGCCGCCGTGCCCCACGAGCGCGGCCCGCATCTCGTCGAAGTAGCGCGACATGACCCGGCGCATCACCTCCGGGTCGCGCGCCTCGCCGAGGCTCGTCGAGCCGGTGACGTCGCAGAAGATCGTCGTCACCGTCTTCCGCACCTCGAGCGGCGGCTGCTGCGAGCGCACCGAGGCGGGGGGCGGCGGACTCGACGGCGGCGGCGGCGGCGGCGCGAGCTCGAGCTCCGGCGCCTGGACGAGGATCGAGCGCTCGAGCCGCTGTAGCGCGGGCCCGGGCTCGAGCCCGAGCTCCTCGACGAGCAGCCCCCGCGCCTCCCGGTAGCACTCGAGCGCGGCCGCCTGGCGGCCGCAGCGATAGAGCGCGAGCATGAGCTGGCCTCGCACCCGCTCGCGCAGCGGGTTCTCGGCGACGAGCGCCTCGAGCTCGGAGACGAGCCCGCCGTGCCGACCGAGCTCGAGGTCGACGTCGATCCGC
The DNA here is from genome assembly GCA_051005735.1 of Gaiellaceae bacterium. Taxonomy (GTDB): domain Bacteria; phylum Actinomycetota; class Thermoleophilia; order Gaiellales; family Gaiellaceae; genus Gaiellasilicea. The sequence goes on from JBPCJB010000124.1 coordinate 7,165, forward strand.
TCTTCGAGCGTCGCGAGCCGGAGCTCCTCGAGCCGTGACGCCTCGACCGATGCGAACGGCTCGACGGCGAACTCCGCGAGCGGCTGGCCGCGCCAGAGCGCGAGCGCCGCGTGGAGGTGCGAGGCGGAAGCGCCGAGGTCGCCGGCCTCGCGCGCCTCCATTCCCGCGGCACGCAGACGCTCGAACCAGCTCAGATCGAGGTCCTCGGCCGCGACCTCGAGCACGTAGCCGCGTGCGCGGGTGTGAATCGCGACGTGCGGCGCGAGCGCCTTGCGCAGCTGCGAGACGTGAACCTGGACGGCCTTCGTCGCGGTCTCGGGTGGTTCCGTCCAGAGCCCGTCGACGAGCCGCTCGCAGGAGACGACCTCGCCTGCCCGCAGGAGGAGCTGCGCCAGGACGGCGCGCTGCTTCGGCCCGCCGAGCGAGAGCGATGTACTCCGAGTACGAGCCTCGAGCGGCCCGAGAATCCGAAACTCCACGAGCTCCTCCTCCGGTGAAGCTAGCACGATCCGGACGTGTCTTTGCCAGGCGCTTACCGCGCCCCTGCCGCGCCTTTGCCGCCGTCCTGTCTCTTGGTCAGCACGACCGCATGGGGCGGTCGGGGAGCGAAGGGAGCAGGAAGATGAACCTCAAGGGAATCCAGAAGCAGCAGCTGCTGGCAGCGCTCGGTGCGTGCCTCGCGGCGATGATCCTCGCCGGCCCCGCGGCCGCCAAGCCCAACGCCGGCATCCCGATGGAGAGCCAGCGCCACCTCGAGCTGGCGAGCGACCGGTACTTCGCCGCGTCCGAGTCCGGGAGCTCTTCGACGCAGCGCTCCACGCCGGACGGCTACCAGCCCCAGCTCGGCGGCGCCGAGAGCACGGCGTCCCTCGGCTCCCTCCGCGACCGTCCGGACGGCTACCAGCCGCAGCTCGGCGTCTCGGAGCTCGCGGTCGTCGCCGACGACGGCTTCGAATGGACGAACATCGGCTTCGCGGCCTCGCTCATCGCGGCGATGCTCGTCGTCGCGGCCACCACGTTCACCTACGGCAACCGCCGCGGGTACAGGAGCGCCTAGCACGGCGCATGGTGAGCGGGCTGTCGGGGGGCAGCCCGCTCACGACTCTCCAAGTAACGCAATCGCCGC
>JBPCJB010000125.1:0-30738 GCA_051005735.1 Gaiellaceae bacterium
CCGTGCCGCTGCCGGAAGCCGGCGATCATCGCGCGCGGCGCGGCAGAACCGCCGACGAGCATCGAGTGCAGCTTCGAGAGATCCCAGCGCTCCGGCTCCTTGTCGAGCATTCCGAGGATGCCCATCCAGATCGTCGGCACGCCGGCGGTGATCGTGACGCCCTGCTGCTCGAAGTCGTCGAGCAGCGTCTCAGGATCGAGGAACGGGCCGGGGAAGACGAGCTTCGCCCCGACCATGAGGCAGGTGTAGGGGTAGCCCCAGGCGTTCGCGTGGAACATCGGCACGACCGGCAGGAAGGTCTCTTTCTCCGTCACGTGCAGGCCGAGTGGCGCCGCGAGCGCCTCCCCGAGCGTGTGCAGGACGGTCGAGCGATGCGAGTAGAGGACGCCCTTCGGCATCCCGGTGGTGCCGCTCGTGTAACACATGGCCGCAGCCGTGTCCTCGTCGAGCCCAGGATCCTTGTAGTCGTCCGCGTTCGCCCCCGCGAGCAGCTCCTCGTACGAGTCTTCGACGACGAAGACGTGCTCGATCGTCGTCTTGTCCGCGAACTGCTCCCAGAGCGGCAGCAGGCTCCGGTCGACGATCACGACCTTGTCGCCGGCATGCGTCGCGATGTAACCGAGGTCGTTCGGATGCAGCCGCAGGTTGAGGGTGTGGAGGACGTAGCCGGCACACGGGATCCCCAGATACGCCTCGAGGTGTTGGTAGTGGTTCCAGCAGAGGGTGGCCACGCGATCGCCCGGCTCGAGGCCGAGGCCCTTTAGTGCCATGGAGAGTTGCCGAGCCCGCTTGCCGAAGTCGGCGAACGAATAGGTGTGGAAGCTCCGGTCCGGCATGCGCGTCACGATCTCCTGGTGCGGGAAGTACGTCTCCGCCCGCTTGAGGGTGGTCGGCAGCGTCAGCTGAAAGTCCATCATCAGGCCGTTCACGACGACTCCTTTCCCGCTCTGACGCCGGCAGAGCCGGCATCTTCGCTCTTGGCCGGCTCCGTCGAGCCTACGCCGGTTCCGAAGCTCTGGCGGATCGCGAGATCCTCTTCGCTCATCACATGACCGTCGCGCTCGACGTAGCCGTCCTTGCCGCCGACGACCAGGAGGACGAGGTCGCCCTCGCCGACGTTCGAGATCCGGCGCGGCGTGGTCGACTCGACGTGGAAGAGCCCGCCGGGGCCGAGGATCTGCTCCTCGTCCTCGACCTCGACCTTGGCGGTGCCGCTGTGGACGAAGTAGAGCTCGTCCTGGGTGTCGTGGTAGTGCGAGACGCCGGGGTAGCCGGGCGGGTAGACGATTCCGTTCACCCCGAACGCGGTGATCCCGAGCGGAGCGCGGATCTTGCGGAAGCCGGGGCCGTCGCCCAGCTCGTCGAGCGATGAGAACGCATGTGCCATCTAGGTCGACCTCCTCGGCATGTCTGTGTAGACGCGCTCGCCCTTGAAGCGGCGTGCCTCTCGGTCCCAGGGAAAGAAGATCGCGTTGCGCCACGTCATCGTCTCGCCTGTCGGCTCGTTGTCCAGCCACTTCGCCCTGTGCGTGCCGGTGACGATCGCCTCCTCGACGACGCCCTGCGGGCCGATCACGATGTTCTGGAGCTCGAAGACGATGTCCGGGAAGGCGGTCAAGAGCTCGGTGTAGAAGCGCGCCGCCCCTTCGTGGCCGTGCCAGCAGACGTCGTCCGGATAGACGGTGTAGACGCAGTCCTCGGAGAGCGTCGCGAGCAGCCCCTCGATCGAGCGCGCGTCCTCGGCCTTCGAGTGCTCCTTCCAGAGCTCGCGGATCTCGTCTACCTCGGCAGGGTCGACCTCTTGCCGCAGCAGCTCGAGCACTTCCGCTTTCGGAACCGGCATATCCCTCCTAATCGAGTAGGGCAGCGGCGACGACGGCTCGCTGCACGGCCGCGTGGCCGCCGAACGCGTCGAGCCACTGCGCGCGCTTGTAGTAGCGGTGCAGGGGATGCTCCCAGGTGAAGCCGATCCCGCCGTGAACCTGGATCGACCGCTCGCACGCGGCGACGGCGGTCTCGGCGCAGAACGACTTGGCTGCCGCGACGGCGACCGGCGCCTGCGCGTCGTCCTCCGAGACGGAGAACGCGGCCCAGTAGGCGAGCGAGCGCGCCAGCTCGGTCTCGACGTAGGTGTCGGCGAGGGGATGCGAGACGGCCTGGTAGGCGCCGATCTTCTTCCCGAACTGCTCACGCTCCGAGACGTACTCGATCCCGAGCTCGAGCGCGCGCTGCGCGATCCCGACCGCTTCGAGCGCGAGCGCGGCGAGGAGCCGTAGCCGCACGGGCGCCCACTCGCCGTCGACCTTGTAACAGTCTGTTACCTGGAGGCGTCCGAGCGGGCGCGTCTCGTCCATCGTCGCCAGGGACTCGCCTTCCGCTGGACATGCCTCCATCGACTCGCGGAGGACTCGGTCGACGTGGAGCAGGTCGGGCACCAAGCCGTCGACCTCGATCGACCACGCCTGCTCGTCGACCTCGGGGAGCGCGGGGAGGACGACGGCCGTCGTCAGGAAGGGGCCGGAGTAGAGCGCCCGGCCGGCCTCCTCGAAGAGGATCGCCTCGTCGAGGAACGAGAGGCCGCCGCCGCCGCGCTCCTCCGGAACCGAGACGCCGAGCCAGCCGAGCTCGCGGAGCTCCGAGAGCGGCGCCTCGGGATTCGCCTCGAGGAAGGCGCGGGCCTCGCGCCGCAGCTCCTCCTGCTCCTGCGTGAAGGCGAAATCCATCTACCTGGACCTCGGGAGGCCGAGCACGCGCTCGGCGATGATGTTGCGCAGGATCTCGGAGGTGCCCGCCTCGATCGTGTTCCCGCGCGAGCGAAGCTGCTGATGCTGCCAGTAGCCGTTGTCGCCGATCACCTGAGCCCCCGGGCCGAGCAACTCGAGCGCGAGCTTCGTCACGCGCTGATTGGCCTCCGACCACCAGAGCTTCGCGCCGGAGCCCTCCGGGCCGGGGATTCCGGTCTTGATCAGCGTCGTCAGCGAGCGGTAGGTCGTGTAGCGGACGGCCTGGAGGCCGATCCACTCGCGGGCGATCGCGTCACGCTGCACCTCGGTCGCGCCGCGCTCCTTGGCGAGCGCGATCAGCTTGCGGATCTGAGCCTCGAGCGCCGCGGTGAGGGCGAAGCCCAGCGTGCCGCGCTCGTGGAGCAGCGTCGTCATCGCGACCGCCCAACCGCCGCCGACCTCGCCGAGCACGTTCTCGACCGGCACCCTCACGTCGGTGAAGAAGATCTCGTTGAACTCGGCCTCGCCGGTGATCTGGCGCAGCGGCCGCACCTCGATGCCCGGCGAGTGCATGTTCACGATCAAATAGGTCAGCCCCGCATGGCTCTGCGAATCGGGGTCGCTGCGCGTGACGAGGATGCACCAGTCGGCGATGTGCGCGAACGACGACCAGACCTTCTGGCCGTTGACGACGAAGTGATCGCCGTCCTCGATCGCGCTCGTGCGGACGGCGGCGAGGTCGGAGCCCGCACCCGGCTCGGAGAAGCCCTGGCACCAGATCTCCTCGGTCGAGAGGATCGCGTCCAGCCGCGCCTGCTTCTGCTCCTCGGTGCCGTGCGCGATGATCGTCGGCCCGGCCATCCCGAGCCCGATCACGCCGAGGTGGGAGGGGGCCTCGGCGCGCGCCATCTCCTCGAGGAAGATCGCCTGGAAGCTGTACGGCGCCTCCGCGCCGCCGTACTCCCTCGGCCACGTCAGCCCTGCGTACCCCGCGTCGGAGAGCTTGCGGCTCCAGTCGCGGCCGGCCCCCTCGAAGCGGCCGCGCCGCACCTCGTCGGTCAGGTTCTCGGCGATCCAGGCACGCAGCTCCGCCCTGAACGCAGCCTCCTCCGGCGTGTCCCGCAGATCCACGTCCGGACTCTAGACGGAACCGGGATTCAGGGCACCACTCTGACGGAAGACCTCGCCTGTGCGAGTGATCACGCGAGGAACTCGGCGACGATGCGGTTGAACCTCTCTGCCGACTCGAGGAAGAGCAGGTGACCGCCGCCGGGGAACTGCTCGAAGCGCGCACCGGGGATCCGCCGTGCGAGCTCGATTCCGTTCTTGTAGGGGACGATCCGGTCGGCGTCGCCGTGGGCGACGAGGGTCGGCGCGGCGATCTCCTCGACCGGCGAGACCTGGTCGACGAAACGCCAGCCGGCGTCGTACTGCGCGCGCCAGCACTCCGGCGGGGTGGGGTACTCGAGCCGGGTGGCGAGGAGCCGCTCGAACTCGTCCGGATGCTCGTCCGTCCAGCCCGGCGCGAAGGAGAGCGGCATCGTCGCGCGCGCGAACTCGGGTGGCGAGCGGTCGGCATCGGCCTCCCAGGCCGCGATCGTCTCGTCCGGCGTCAGCAGGTGGTCGGGGCCGCCGGTGGCCGTGCAGACGAGCACGAGCTTCGCGACCAGCTTCGGGTGTCGCAGCGCGAGCGTCTGCGCGATGTAGCCGCCCATCGAGAAGCCGGCCACGCGCGCGCGACGACCCTCGAGCGCCTCGGCGGCGTCGTCGGCCATTTGCTCGATCGAGTACGGCCCCGGCGGCTTCGGCGAGCGGCCCGTGCCTCGGTTGTCGACGGCGATCACGCGGAAGCGCTCCGACAAAGCCGGGATCTGGCGCTGCCACGACCAGATCGCGTAACCGAGCCCGGTGAGCAGGAGCAGCGGGCGCCCTTCCCCGTGTTCCTCCCTGTAGAGCTTCACGTCACGGCGCTCCGTTCGAGGTCGCGGACCGAGCGCCCGCCGATCAAGGCGAGCGCGATGTCCACTTCCGCCGCGAGCTGGCGAATCACGGCCTCCACGCCTGCGGCGCCGCCCACGGCGAGCCCGTAGGCATAGGGCCGGCCGAGCAGCACCGCGTCAGCGCCCAGCGCAACCGCCTTGAGGACGTCGGAGCCGGTTCGGATCCCACTGTCCAGCAGCACGGTCGCGTCGTCGCCGACCGCGTCCCGCACCTCGACGAGCGCATCGAGCGAGGCCACGGCGCCGTCGACCTGGCGACCGCCGTGATTCGAGACGACGAGCCCCTCGACGCCGTGCTCGAGCGCGATCCGGGCGTCCATGGCGGTCAGCACGCCCTTGACGAGGATCGGGAGGTCGGTCCGCTCCCGCAGCCAGGCGAGGTCGGCCCAGGTGAGGCCGAGGTTCGAGAAGACCGAGAGCGCGCGAGCGGAGGCGCTGAGCACGTCCTCCTCTGGCGGCTCGTCGAGCGAGGCGCGGAACACCGGATCGCTGAAGAACTGCGCCAGCCCCTCGCCTTGGAGGAACGGCAGGTACCCGAGCCGGAGGTCGCGCGGCCGCCAGCCGAGCATGAGCGTGTCGAGGGTGACGACGATCGCGCCGTAGCCGGCCGCGCCAGCCCGGTCGACGATGCTGCCGACGAGCTCGCGATCGTTGAACCAGTAGAGCTGGTACCAGCGCGGGGTGTGGCCGAGCTCGGCTGCGACGGCTTCGAGCGAGGTCGAGGCGGCGCTCGAGAGGATCATCGGCACGCCGGTCGCCCGCGCCGCGCGTGCGACGCCGAGCTCGGCTTCGACGTGCGCGATCGAGAGGACACCGATCGGCGCGAGCAGGAACGGAACCGGCGAGCGCAGCCCGAGCAGCTCCACCGACAGATCGCGAACGAGGTTCCCGGTGAGCATCCGCGGTCGCAGCCGGTGTCGCGCGAACCCCTCCAGGTTCGCTCGCATCGCCTCCTCGGCGCCGGCGCCGCCCGCGATGTAGCCAAATGGGCCGGGCTCGAGCGTCTCCCGCGCGCGCTCTTCCCAGTCCTTCGCGCCGACCGGCCACTCGGCGCCGCCCGCGAGGTAGATCGAGCTCTGAACCTGGGCTCCTGAGTCGAGCGGCACTGTGAAAGACTCTATGCCGTGACCGAGCTTGCGATCGAGCCGCAGGTCAAGGAGCGTCGCGCCCAGGTGCGCGCGTTCATGGAGGAGCACGTCTACCCGAACGAGGCGGCGCTCGAGCGCGAGGACGACGCTGCGGACAGGCTGATCGCCGAGCTGCGCGAGCGGGCGAAGGAGGCGGGGATCTGGGCGCCGCACCTACCCGCGGAGGCGGGCGGCACCGGCTCCGGTTTCATCGAGTACGCGCTCCTGAACGAGGAGATCGGACGGAGCATGTGGGCGCAGCTCGTCTTCAACTGTCAGGCGCCCGACGCGGGGAACGGTGAGATCCTGCACCTGTTCGGCACCGACGAGCAGAAGGAGCAGTTCCTCCGGCCGCTCGTGGAGGGGACGGCGCGCTCGTTCTTCTCGATGACCGAGCCCGAGGTGTCCGGCGCGGATCCGACGGCGCTTCGCACCACCGCGGTCGCGGACGGCGACGAGTGGGTGGTCGACGGGCACAAGTGGTTCTCGTCCTCGGCGGAGGGTGCGACCTTCGGAATCGTGATGGCGGTCACCGATCCGGAGGCCCCGCCGCACCGGCGGATGAGCCAGATCCTCGTCCCGGCCGATACGCCGGGCGTCGAGATCGTCCGGCCGATCCCCGTGATGGGGCACGAGGGCCGGGGCTGGTCGACGCACTGCGAGGTCCGTTATACGGGCGTGCGAGTGCCGCTCGAGAACGTCCTCGGCGAGCCGGGCGATGGCTTCCGGATCGCGCAGAAGCGGCTCGGGCCGGGGCGGATCCACCACGTGATGCGCTGGCTCGGCCAGATGCAGCGCGCCTTCGAGCTGATGTGCTCCTATGCGCTCGAGCGCGAGGTCGGCGGCGGCCCACTCGCCGAGAAGCAGACCGTGCAGAACTGGATCGCCGACTCGGCGGCCGAGATCCAGGCCTGCCGGTTGATGACGCTCGACGCCGCGCGCAAGCTCGATGAGGGCGACGAGGCCCGCATCGAGGTCTCGCTGGTCAAGTTCTTCGCGGCGCAGGTGCTTCACGACGTGATCGACCGCGCGATCCAGGTGCACGGCGGCCGGGGGCTGACCGACCTGAGCCCGCTCGGCCAGATGTACATCCACGCCCGCGGCGCCCGCATCTACGACGGTCCCGACGAGGTCCACCGGATGGTTGTCGCCCGCCGGATCCTGAAGACGTTCGCCGACGGCGGCGTCTACGAGTTCGACTGACCCTTCCGGCCCACGTCCGGGGTCAAAGCCCGGGGGTCAAAGCCCGGACACGTCCCGTCGGCGGGCGAAACCCCAACCAGCAGGCGTTTTCGCTGCGTGGTGTCCGTAGCGGACACGTCCGGGCTTTGACCCCGGGCACGTCGCGGCGACGTGTAGTCGGCTAGCCGAGCTCGGCCTCGATCGCGCGCGCCAGCTCGGCCGGGTCGAAGCCGTCGGGGCCGCGGTCGCCCTGGAAGGCGATCCGGCCGTCGCGGCCGATCAGGTAGAGCCGGTCGGGCCAGCCGCCGTAGGCCAGGGCGACGGCGTCGTCGACGTCGTCGAGGAGCAACGGAATCCGCGTCTGCAGGCGCGCGACGCACGCGTCCGCGGCGGCTGCCCGCTCGTCGTGCGTCGTCGGATCAGTGAGCGCGATTTCCTCCCGGCGGTTGTCGGCGAGCACCCAACCGTCTTCCGGATGCGCTTCGCGGATGTAGACGATGAAGAACGCGACCTCGTCGCCGTGGCGTTCGTAGAGGTCCTCCAGCTCGCCCAACTGGCGGCGGAAGGGAGGTCAGGTGTAGGAGCCGAAGACGAGCGCGACGGCGTGCCCGCGAGCTCGGCGAGTCGAACGCGCTCGGCGCTCGGGCGCTGCGATTTCGGGGTCGAGCCGCGGCAGGTCGAAGGGGAAGGCGGGATCGCCGGGGCCGACCTCGGGAGTCATCAGGCTCTGGTAGCCGGGGGACCCCATCACGTCCTCGAGCGAGAGCGGCGAGTCGGGCGGCGTCTCGGGTCGACTCACCCGGCGAGCTGGCGGCGACGCTGCATGTCCGTGGTCGGCGTGTTCACCTTCCAGACGAGCCCGAGGCGACGCAGCAGCCGGATCACGAGACCGCCGATGTCGAGCTCCCAGGGCTTGAGGCCGTGGAACGCCGACGACGGGAACGCGTGGTGGTTGTGGTGCCACGATTCGCCGAACGAGATCCACGAGAGCCACCAGACGTTGCGCGACTCGTCCTTCACCTGGAAGCGCCGCGACCCGATGAAGTGGCAGACGGAATTGACCGACCACGTGATGTGGTGGAGCAGGAAGATCCGGATCAGGCCGCCCCAGAACATGGCCTGGAGACCGGCGCCGAGCGTGCCGCCCCAGATCCAACCGGCCACGAACGGGAGCACGAGTGAGGCCGCGACCCACGCCGGGAACCAACGCGAGATGAAGACCATCCCGCGGTCGGCCAACATGTCTTTCGCGTACTTCGTCCACTCAGCCCGGCCGACGTTGCGGAAGAGCCAGCCGACGTGCGCGTGCCAGAGCCCCGCGAGCTTGCCCCGGAGGCCGGGTGCGAAGCCGGCGTGCGGTGAGTGCGGATCCCCCTCGCGGTCGGCGAAGTTGTGGTGCTTGCGGTGATCGGAAACCCAGCGAATCACCGGTCCCTGCACGGCCATCGAGCCGAGCACGGCGAGCCCGTAGCGGATCGCCCGGTACGTCTCGTAGGAGCGGTGCGTGAAGAGTCGGTGAAAGCCGATCGAGATCCCGAGCGTCGTCAGCGCGTAGCCGACCGCGAAGATGATCAGGTCGCGCCAGGTCACGTAGCTGCCCCAGAGAAGGAAGATCGAGGCCAGGAAGCCGACGAAGGGGAGCGTGACGCCGAGGAGGTTGGTGATCTTCTGGCCCCGGGTCATGTGCAGCTCGGCCGGGGTCTCGGCGGTGATCTCGCTCACTGAAGGAGGAGAGTAGCCGCCCTTCGTTGCCTCTGTAAGGCGGCGACCATAAGGTACGCCGACGCATGGCCCTCCTCTCGCTGCGGAACGTCACCCGCCGCTTCGGCGGCATCGTCGCCCTCGACGGTGTCACCTTCGACGTGGGCGAGGGCCAGATCGTCGGGCTGATCGGTCCGAACGGCGCCGGCAAGACGACAGCCTTCAACGTGATCACCCGCCTCTACACCCCGAACGAGGGCGAGGTCGAGTTCGCCGGGGAGAGCCTCCTGAAGGCGCCGGCACACGGAATCGTCCGCCGCGGAATCGCTCGCACCTTTCAGAACGTGGAGCTCTTCCGGACGATGTCCGCGCTCGAGAACGTGCTCGTCGGGGCGCACACGCGCGGCCGCGAGACCGAGCAGCAGGCGCTCGAGGCGCTCGACTACGTCGGGCTCGCGGCGATCGCCCGCCGGCCCGTCGCCGGTCTTCCCTTCGGAACGTTGAAGCGCGTCGAGCTGGCCCGTGCCCTCGTCGCCCAGCCGAGGCTCCTGCTCCTCGACGAGCCGGCCGGCGGGCTGAACCACGAGGAGGTCGAGGAGCTCGGCCGCTTCATCCGTCAGATCCGGGATGACCGCGAGCTGACGGTGCTGCTCGTCGAGCATCACATGAACCTCGTGATGGGGATCTCCGACCACGTCCACGTGCTCAACTTCGGCCGTCAGATCGCCGGCGGCACACCGGGCGAGGTGCGTACGAACCCGGCCGTGATCGAGGCCTACCTCGGGACCGACGACGAGCATGCGCCGAAGCGGAACGGCGCGAAGGCCACCGATGGCGCTGCTTGAGCTGCAGGATGTCGAGGCGCGCTACGGCCAGGTACGCGCTCTCCACGGCGTCTCGCTCGCGGTCGAGGAGGGCCAGATCGTCACGGTGCTCGGGGCGAACGGGGCGGGCAAGACGACCACGCTCCGCGCGATCTCGGGCACCGTGCGCCGGACCGGCGGGATCACATTCGCGGGAAAGCGGCTCGGCCGTTCCGGCCCGGAAGCCGTCGCGAAGCTCGGCGTCGCGCACGTGCCCGAGGGCCGCGGCACCTTCGGGGAGCTCTCCGTCGACGAGAACCTGCGACTCGGGGGCTACACGCGCCGCGGCTCGCTCGACGCCGACGTCGAGCGGATGAGTGGCTACTTCCCCTGGATCGGCGAGCGGGGCGACCAGCACGCCGGCACCCTCTCGGGCGGCGAGCAGCAGATGCTCGCGCTCGCCCGGGCGCTGATGAGCCGGCCGAGGCTGCTCCTCCTCGACGAGCCTTCGCTCGGGCTCGCGCCGCTCGTCACCCGGGAGATCTTCCGGATCGTGCGGGAACTGAACGAGGAGGAGGGCCTGACCGTCCTCGTCGTCGAGCAGAACGCCGCGATCGCGCTCGAGGTCGCCTCCCGCGCCTACGTGCTCGAGGTCGGCAAGGTGGCCGTGTCCGGGACGAGCGACGAGCTCGCCCGCGACGAGTCCGTCCGCAAGTCGTATCTGGGTTACTAGGCGGAACGTTGGCGGCCTTCTTCCAGCAGATCGTCGCCGGCCTCGCCACGGGAGCCATCTACGCGGCGCTCGCGCTCGCGCTCGTCCTGATCCACCGCGCCACAGGAGTGATCAACTTCGCGCAGGGGGAGATGGCGATGTTCACGACCTACATCGCCTGGACGCTGACCGCGAACCACGGTTGGTCGTACTGGCCCGCGTTCGCCGTCACGCTCCTCTTCGCGTTCACGCTCGGGTTGGGGCTCCAGCGGATCGTGATCCGGCCGATCGAGCGCGGCCCGATCCTGACGACGGTGATCGTCACGATCGGGCTCGTGCTCATCTTCAACGGGGCGGCGGGCTGGATCTGGTCGGCCGAGGTGCGGGCGTTCCCGAGCCCGTTCCCGAACGACACGTGGACGATCGGGGGGGTCGCGATCTCGGTTCAGGACGTCGGCACGTTCGGCGTCGTCGTCGTGCTCGTGCTCCTCCTCGCAGCGTTCTTCCGCTTCACGAAGATCGGCCTCGCCCTGCGCGCGTCGGCGCTGAATCCAGAGGCGAGCCGGCTCGTGGGGGTGCGCGTCGGCTGGATGCTCGGGATCGGTTGGGGACTCGCCGCCGTGCTCGGAGCGGTCGCGGGGATGCTTGCCGCCCCGACCATCTTCCTCGACCCGAACCTCATGCAGGCGATCCTGATCTACTCCTTCGCGGCCGCGGTGCTCGGCGGGATCGACTCGCCGCTCGGCGCGGTCGCGGGCGGGCTCCTGCTCGGCGTCGGCCTCAACTTGATCGGCGCGTACGTGGACTTCGTCGGCGCCGACCTGCGCCTGCCGGTGGCGCTCCTGATCATCCTGGTCGTTCTGCTCGTGCGTCCGGCAGGGCTCTTCGGGAAGCCCGTGACGAGGCGCGTATGAGCCTCCCGACCCTGAGACGAGGCGAGCTCGCACGGGTGGCGCTCTTCCTGCTCGCAGCAGCGGCCGTCCTGCTCCTGCCGCGCCTGATCAGCGATTTTCGCGCCCAGCAGTACGCCTACGTCGGGATCTACCTGATCGCGCTACTCGGCCTCAACGTCCTCACCGGCTTCACCGGCCAGATCTCGCTCGGGCACGGCGCCTTCATGGCGATCGGCGGCTACACGACCGCGATCCTGATCTCGGACTCGGATCCCGCGCTGAAGCTCGGGTCGCACGTCTTCTCGAACGACATGAAGGACCTCTGGACGATCCCGCTCGCCGGCCTCGTCGCGGGGCTCGTCGGCTTCCTCTTCGGCTTCCCCGCCTTGCGGCTGACCGGCCTCTACCTCGCGCTCGCGACGTTCGCGGTCGCCGTCGCGACGCCGGCGGTGATCAAGAAGTTCGAGGGCTTCACCGGCGGCGGCGGTGGGATCCAGCTCTTCGGCCTGGAGGGGCTGACGGCGACGCCGAAGACCGATCCGATCACGTTCGAGTCGACCGAGGGGGCGACCGTCCTCGGGTTCGAGATTACGACGTTCAACGACTGGCTCTACTACCTGAGCTGGGCGATCGCGATCGTGATGTTCGCCATCGCCTGGGCGCTCCTGCGCGGGCGGATGGGACGGGCGTTCCGGGCCGTGCGGGACAGCGAGCTCGCCGCGGCCTCCTCGGGCGTCAACCTCGCGCGCTACAAGACGCTCGCGTTCGGGATCAGCGCGTTCTATGCGGGCGTCGCCGGCTCGTTGCTCGCGATTGCGACGACGTTCGTCAATCCCGACACCTTCCCGATCACGCTCTCGATCTTCCTCCTCGTGGGGGTGGTCGTCGGCGGCCTCGGCTCGCTCTGGCCGCTCGTGCTCGGCGCCGTCTTCATCCAGTTCCTGCCGCTCTGGGCGCAGCAACTGAACGGACCGCTCCCCGATTCGCTCGGGCCGCTCAGCGTGCCCAACTTCCAGGCGCCGGGCGCGCCGGCCGTCGTCTACGGCGTGATCCTGATCCTCGTCATGCTGGCCTTCCCGGGCGGCGCGGCAGGGCTCGTGCGCAGGGTCCAGTCGCTGGCGACTCGCGGCTACCATCGCGGTCGCTAGCCGACCAAGGAGCCCCTGCCGCCGATGCGTCGTCCCAAGCTCGTTCTCTCCATGCTCATGCTCGCCGGAGCGATCGCGACCGGCGCGACCGCAGCCTCCGGCGCCGATCCGGGCATCTCCACGAAAACGATCCTGCTCGGCGGCACCTCGCCGCTCTCCGGCCCGGCCTCCGCCTACGCCTCGGTCGCGCGCGGCGCCGATGCCTACTTCAAGCACGTGAACGCGCGCGGCGGCGTCAACGGCCGGAGGATCGCCTACAAGTACGTCGACGACGCCTACAACCCGGCGCAGACGATCCAGGCGACCCGTCAGCTCGTGGAGCAGGACAAGGTCTTCGCCATCTTCAACTCGCTCGGAACCGAGCAGAACGTGGCGACGCGCGACTACCTGAACCAACTCCGGGTGCCGCAGCTCTTCGTCGCCTCCGGCGCGACCACGTTCGGGCGCGACCACAAGCGCTATCCCTACACGATCGGCTTCCAGCCGAGCTACCAGGCGGAAGGCTGGATCTACGGCACCTATCTCGCGCGCACGAAGCCCGGCGCGAAGATCGCTGTCCTCTTCCAGAACGACGACTACGGCAAGGACCTGATGACCGGGCTGCGGCAGGGGATCGCGCGCTCGAAGGTGAGGATCGTCGCCGCCGAGGGCTACGAGGTGACGGCGACCGACGTCCAGTCGCAGATCGCGAAGCTGAAGGCCTCGGGCGCCACGACGCTCGCGCTCTTCGCGACGCCGAAGTTCGCGATCCAGGGCTACGTGTTCGCAAACCGGCTCGGCTGGCGGCCGCTCGTCCTCAACAACGCCGTCTCGAGCGCTTCGAACATCATGACGCTCGCCTCCGAGGGGAACACGAATCGAACCGTGGAGAACTCGGTCTCGATCGTCTTCCTCAAGGATCCGACCGATCCGAAGTGGCGGAACGATTCCGCGATGAGGCTCTACCGCTCGATCATGGGCAGGTACGCGCGTGGCGCGAACGTTAGGGACGTCTACCACGTCTATGGAATGGCGGTCGCGCACGAGACCGCGCGGGTGCTGAGGGCGACGGGCAAGAACCCGACCCGGGCGGCGCTCCTCGCGCAGCTGCGGAAGCTGAACGACGCGTCGAACCCCTTCCTGCTGCCCGGAATCGCGATCAAGACGAGCGGGACCGAGCGCTTCCCGATCGAGCAGGCGCTCCTCCAGCGGTGGTCAAAGGGCTCGTGGCAGAGCTTCGGCGGCCTCTGGGGCTACCGCGCCGGTTGACGAACCCGTCTCCGGGGTCGAAGCCCGCGCGGCCTCGCGGCGCCCCAGGTGCCGTCTGCGAGGATGGAGACATGTCACCGGCGGACCTCCTCGACGGGCCGCTCGACCAGCTGCTCGGCGCGGCCCGCGAGCGTCGCCGCGGTGACGGCCTCGTCACGTACTCGCCCAAGGTTTTCGTCCCGCTGACGACGCTTTGCCGCGACGTTTGCGGCTACTGCACCTTCGCGCGGCCGCCGCGGCGTGGCGAGCGGGCGTACCTGACCGAGGAAGAGGTGCTCGCGATCGCGCGGGCGGGCGCGGCGGCCGGTTGCACCGAGGCGCTCTTCACGCTCGGCGACAAGCCCGAGCTCCGCTACAAGGTCGCGCGCGAGGAGCTCCGCGCGCTCGGTTGCGCCACCACGATCGAGTACCTCGCGCGCGTGGCCAAGCTCGTGCTCGACGAGACGGGACTGCTCCCGCACCTGAACCCCGGCGTGATGACGCGCGCCGGGCTCGAGCTCCTGCGCCCGGTCTCCGCGTCGATGGGGATCATGCTCGAGACGACCGCCGAACGGCTCGGCGAGCGCGGCGGGCCGCACTGGGCCTCCCCGGACAAGCTGCCCGCGCGCCGGCTCGAGACGATCGAGCTTGCCGGCGAGCTCAGGATCCCCTTCACGAGCGGGATCCTGATCGGGATCGGCGAAACGCGCGCGGAGCGGCTGGAAGCGCTCGGGGCCCTCGCCGAGCTGCACCGCCGCCACGGCCACCTCCAGGAGGTGATCGTCCAGAACTTCCGCGCCAAGCCGGGAACGCGGATGGCCGATCAGCCCGAGCCGTCGCTCGACGATCACCTCTGGACGATCGCGGCGGCGCGGCTCTTGCTCCCCGAAGACGTCTCGGTGCCGGCGCCGCCGAACCTCGCCTACGACGATTTCCCGCGCCTCCTCGATGCCGGAATCGACGACTGGGGCGGCGTCTCGCCGGTGACGATCGACCACGTCAATCCCGAGGCGCCCTGGCCGGAGCGGGACCGGCTCGCTGCGGCGACGCGCTCGCGCGGGCTCGAGCTCGCCCCGCGCCTGCCCGTCTACCCCGGCCACCTCAGCGCCGACTGGCTGGCGCCGCGCATCCTCACGCAGGCGCTCCGCAGCTCGGACTCGCTCGGGCTCGCCCGCGAGGACGGCTGGCATCCCGGCGAGCGCGGCCCGGTTCCGTTCACGATCGCGCGGGCTGCGCTCCCGCTCGGCACATCGGCCGAGCTGGGGGAGGAGGAGCTCGTGCGGCTCTTCCGCGCCCGCGGCGAGGAGCGGCAGCGCGTCTTCGCCGCCGCCGATCGGCTCCGGCGCGAGGTCTGCGGCGACGAGGTCAGCTACGTCGTCACCCGGAACATCCAGTACACGAACGTCTGCTACTTCCGCTGCGGCTTCTGCGCCTTCTCAAAGGGAAAGCTCGCGGCCAACCTGCGCGGCGCCCCCTATCTCGTCCCGCTCGACGAGATCGTCCGCCGCTGCCGCGAGGCCTGGGCGCGAGGCGCGACCGAGGTCTGCCTCCAGGGGGGGATCCATCCGGCCTTCACAGGCGACTACTACGCCGAGGTCGTCGCCGCGATCCGGGCCGAGCTCCCGGATCTGCACATCCATGCCTTCTCGGCGCTCGAGCTCTGGCAGGGCGCCGCCACGCTCGCCGTCCCGCTCGAGGACTACCTCGAGCGCCTGCGCGGGCTCGGGCTCGGCTCGCTCCCGGGCACGGCCGCCGAGATCCTGGACGACGAGGTGCGCGCGCTCATCTGCCCCGACAAGGTCTCGACCGCGCAGTGGCTCGCCGTCCACGAGGCGGCGCACCGGGTCGGCCTGCGCTCGAACGTGACGATCATGTTCGGGCACGTTGAGTCGCCGCGCCATTGGGCGCGACACCCGCTCAGGGCACGCGAGCAGCAGGAGCGCTCCGGCGGCTTCACCGAGCTCGTGCCGCTGCCGTTCGTGCACATGGAGGCCCCGATCTGGCTGAAGGGAACGGCGCGCTCGGGGCCGACCTTCGGCGAGACGCTCCTCCTGCACGCCGTTGCGCGACTCGCTCTGCACCCGCACATCACGAACATCCAGGCGTCCTGGGTGAAGCTCGGGCCTGCCGGAGTTGCCGCTGCGCTCGCCGCGGGCGTCAACGATCTCGGCGGGACGCTGATGAACGAGTCGATCTCGCGCTCGGCCGGCTCGGCGCACGGGCAGGAGATGTCTCCCGAGGAGATCGAGGCGCTGATCCGAGCGAGCGACCGGATCCCACGCCAGCGGACGACGCTCTACGAAGACGCACCGGCTGAGCGACGAGCCGCCTCGTTCGGCGCCCCGCCCCTCGCCGAGCCGCTCAACCCGCACGTTCGGGATGCCCGCCTGCAGGCGCCGCCGAGACTCGTCCGGCCCGGCCTCCTGGCGGGTGCGGCAAACCGGCGCTAAGCTGAGAGCTTCGGCGGCGGAACGACAAGGGGGAGTGGCGATCGTGACGGACAACGGCTACAACGTGCGCGTGCGCGCCTACATTCTTCGACCCGTCTTGCGACTGGCCACGGTTCTGGTCGCGGTCGGCGTCCTGCTTTCGCTGCCCGCGTCGGGCGCGGATGCGGCGTTCCCCGGCACGAACGGGCTGGTCGCGTTC
Source organism: Gaiellaceae bacterium (assembly GCA_051005735.1). GTDB lineage: Bacteria > Actinomycetota > Thermoleophilia > Gaiellales > Gaiellaceae > Gaiellasilicea. Next base: position 16,166 of record JBPCJB010000125.1, read on the forward strand.
GAGCGCGGGAGCGACATCTACACGGTTACGACCGGAAGCACGCCGGTCGTCAGCTCGACGGCTCTTGTCGCGAATGCCTCGGATCCCTCCTGGTCGCCGAACGGCAACAAGCTCGCGTTCACCCAGAGCGGCTCGGTCAAGGTCCTAACCGTCGATGGCGGCGCGATCCAGACTCTCGACACCGGTTCTGCGCCGACTTGGTCGCCCGACGGGACGATGATCGCCTATGAGCGCTCGACCGATATCTACGTGATCTCCTCGAGCGGCGGCACCGGTCGCAACCTCTCGAACAGCGGCGGCTCCGCGGCGGACGACGACCCCGCGTGGTCGCCCGACGGTGACTCGATCGCCTTCACGCGCACGACGACGAACGCGGACATCTACACGATGGACGCGCCGTCGGATCCGGCCACCGGCGGCGGCGGCAACCAGGCGCAGCTGACGACCGCGACGACGAACGAGACGCAGCCGTCGTACGACCCGGACGGTGGCCTGATCGCCTTCGCCTCGGATCGGATCGGCGCCGCGCAGCGGCAGATCTACACGATCTCGAGCTCGGGAGGCACCGAGACGCGGGTGTCGAGCTCGACCGCCGACGACTACGCTCCAGCGCACTCCCCCGACGGGACGAGGATCGCATTCGCTCGCACCGGGGCCGGGATCTATACCATCGGCACGGGCGAGACGCCGCTCACCTCCGGCGGCGCCGATACGAATCCCGACTGGCAGCCTGCGGCGCCGACGAACACCACCCTGCCCGTGATCACCGGCAACTTCTCCGACGGCGGGACAATGTTCGCCTCGACCGGCACGTTCGCGTCAGCTTCGAGCTATGCCTATCGCTGGCTGCGCTGCGACGAGGACGGCGAGGACTGCGAGGAGATCACTGGCGCCGACTCGTCCACCTATCGTGGCGCGAGTCAGGACGTCGGCAAGCGGCTGCGCGTCCGCGTCACGGCGACGAGCAGCAGCGGCTCGAGCACGGCGACGTCCGATCCGACGCCGCTGATCGCCGGCCCCGAGCCCCAGAACGTGACTCCGCCGAAGGTGATCGTGCCCGGGACGACCGGCATTCCGATGGCCGGCGTCGCGCAGTCCTCCTCCGTCGGCTTCTGGACGGGCGAGGGCCCGATCACCTACACCTATCAGTGGAAGAAGTGCCAGCCGAAGGACGGCCCCTGCTACCGGATCCTCGAGACGAGAGCGCAGTCTTCGACCTTCGTGCCGACGGCCGACCTGGTGGGCTGGTCGCTCCGCGTGGAGGTCACAGCCACGAACTCGGCCGGCTCCTCGACCGTGCAGTCCGAGTCGACGCCGCTCGTGATCGCAAACGCGCCTCTGAACCTCGTCCGCCCGAGGATCTCCATCTCGACCGCGAACCCGACGGTCGGGCAGGAGCTCACCGCCGACACCGGCAGCTTCACGGGCTTCGGGCTCAGCTTCACCTACCAGTGGCGGCGCTGCGATCCCCCGGGCACGCTCCCGAGCTGCGTGCCGATCCCGGGCGCGACGACGAGCCGCTACACGACCACCGAGGCCGACCTTGGAGTGACGCTGCGGGTCTACGTGACCGCGACCGGGCTCGGCGGCTCGACGACGCAGTTCAGCGACCACACCTTCCCGACGATTCCGGCGCCGCGGCTCGCGCCCTCGCTGACGACGGCGCCGCTGATCACCGGCGATGCGGCGCCCGGCGAGTCGCTCACGGCCACGCGAGGCGCGTGGTCCGGCTTCGCGCCGCTGCGCTACTCCTCGGCGTGGCAGCGCTGCGACGCGACCGTCACGGTCTGCCGCACGCGGGCCGTCAAGGGCCTCGTCTACAAGGTGACGGCGGCCGATCTCGGCTTCCGGATCCGCTTCATCGTCGTCGCCCGGAACTCGGTCGGGAACGCGCGCGCGAACTCCGATGCGACGGAGCCGGTCGTGCTCGGCCCGCGGAAGCCGAAGGGCCGGACGATCGTCGGCACCAATCGCTCCGAGTACATCGCGGGTGGGGGTGGGGACGACGTCCTGAGCGGCCGCGGGGGCAATGACACGATCAGGGGTGGCGGAGGCGACGACCGGCTGAACGGCGGCGACGGCAACGATTACATCGACGGTGGCGCCGATGTCGATCGGATCGACGGTGGCGCGGGGAGCGACACGATTCTCGTCGCCGACGGCGAGATCGACACCGTCCAGTGCGGTGCCGGAAACGACCGCGTGATCGCCGATGCGTCCGACCTGCTCTCGGGCTGCGAGATGATCAGCTTCCCGCCGACGACACCGGTGCCCGGTCCGGAGCCGCCCGACCCGCCGGATCCGCCGACTCCATAGCCCGCGCTAGCTCTGAGCTCCCAGAGCTCGACGGAGCCCGAGCAGCCAGCGCGGGATCCGGCGCCGGGCGTGCGCGAGCGCATCGTCCACTTCGGCGCCGGCCCTCTCCCCGTGCCGGCCGGCGCCGTGGCCGACGAGGACGTGCAGCGCCGCCAGGCCCCGCAAGCTGCGCAACCGGAAGGGGCGCAGGAATGGGTGCACTCCGATGGGCTCGGCGCCCGCCTTGAAGAACGGGATCGTTCCGAGCGCGTCGGCGCAGACGAGGATCCGCCGCTCCGGCCACCAGAGCGCGACCTCCTGCCAGCGTCGCCAGGACGAGACGCGGAGGAACGTGAACGGCGTCCCGGGGAGCGAGTCGGGCACGACGTGGAGCGGCACGCCGAGCCGCGCCGCCAGCGCAGCCGAGTCGCGGCCGTGGCGGTCGACGAGCTGGATCACGCCGGCCGGCGTCCCGAGCTCTCGGACGCGCTCCTCGAGGCCGTCCGCCTCGAAGGGGTCGATCAGATAGACGCGACCGTCGACGGCGAGCGCGTGCGCCGCTCTGTGCAGCCGCTCGTCCTCGATCCAGCCGAAACCTCCCTCGACCTCGTCGACGAACTCGGTCACGGGGGTTCCAGCTCGGCGAAGCCCTGCTCGAAGACCGCGTCGGGCTGGGCGCCGAGGACGAGCAGGTGCCGGTCGAGGAGGAAGGCAGGCACGCCGGTCGCTCCGATCGAAATCGCCTGACGCGTAGAGCTCTCGATCCGCTCACGGTAGCCGTCTCCAGCGAGGACCGACTCGACCTCGTCGTCCGGGAGCCCGAGCTCCGCGGCCAGGGCACGCAGGACGGCGGAGTCGCCGAGATCCTGCGCCTCGGCCCAGTAGGCGTCCATCAGCCGGTCGTGGGTCTCCTCGTGACGACCGAGCTCGCGCGCCAGCTCCGTGAGCCGCAGCGCCTTCATCGTGTTCGGCACCAGGTCGGGGTGCGGGTTGTACTCGAGCCCGCGGGCCGCGAAGGTCGCCCTCATGCGCTCTGTCATCCCTTCGCCGTAGCGCGCCAGCAGCTCCGCTCGTGGCATGCCCTCGGGCGGGTATTCCGGGTGGAGATCGAACGGGAGCCAGACGATGGTGGCGCCGAACCGGCGACCGAGCCAGGTGGCGGTTGGTTGCGCCACGCGGCAGAAGGGTCAGATGTAGTCGCTCCAGATCGCGACGGTCCGCTCGCTCATACCTCGAGGCTAACCGCCTCGGCGAGCCTGAAACGGCCCAGCCAGAGCGCGCTCCCGGCCACCGCTCCTTCGCAACCAAGCTTCCGGATCGCGCGGAGATCGTCGAGCGAGGCGATCCCGCCGGCCGCGAGCACCGGTAGCTGCGAGACCTCGAGCACCGTCGCGAGCAGCTCGAGGTCGGGTCCGGCGAGCGAGCCGTCGCGGCTCGTGCTCGTGGCGAGCAGGCGGCTCACGCCCGCGACGCGGCATTGCTCGGCGAGCTCCGCCGCGGTTGCGGTCGAGCGCGCGGCCCAGCCCTGGACTGCGACGCGCTCGTCTCGCACGTCGACGGCCACGACGATCCGGTCGCCGAAGCGCTCCACGGCCCGATCGAGGAAGCTCGGCTCGAGCGCCGCGGTGCCGACGAGCACCCGGGCCGCCCCGGCAGCGAGGGCCCCGGCGATCGCCTCGAGCGTCCGGTAGCCGCCCCCGACCTGGATCGGCGCCTCCGTTGCGGCGGTCACAGTGCGCACGAGCTCGGCGGTGGGGAAGCCGCGGAAGGCGCCGTCCAGGTCGACGAGATGGAGCCACGACGCCCCTTCGGATGCGAAGCGCGCCGCCGCGACCGCGGGATCGCCGCCCTCGACGGTGACGCGCGCGGGATCGCCCTGCGCCAGCCGGACGACCCTGCCGGCGAGGACGTCGATTGCGGGATAGACGGTGAAACTCTGTGATTGCACGCTAGCATGCTAACATGGAGCCATGGCGCGCGAGACTGTGGATTCTGCTCGTCCGGTCGAGCGGCTGCCGGGCCTGGACGACCTCGCCGCGGCGATCGTCAGCCTGCGCTCGACCGACGAGCTGAAGCGATTCCTGCGCGACCTCTGCACGCTGCCCGAGCTCGAGGCGCTCACCCACCGCTGGCAGACGGCCCGCCTGCTAGAGGAGGGGGTGCCGTATCTCGAGATCGCCGGCCGCGTGCCGACGAGCACGGCCACGGTCACTCGCGTCGCCCAATGGCTGCGGCACGGCACCGGCGGCTACCGGATCGCGCTCGACCGCGCGCGCGGGCGGAAGTAGTGCCGCCCGCCCGCTTCACGCGTGCCGGCGCAAACGGCCGCCTGACGCTCGCCGTCCCCTCCAAGGGCAGGATGTCGGAGCCCGCACTGCGCCTCTGCGCGGACGCGGGCCTCGGCTTCGAGGCGACCGAGCGCGCCCTGCTCGTGCCGTGCTCGAACGCGCCCGTCGACCTCCTCCTCGTCCGCCCGAGCGACATCCCGGAGTACGTGCAGGACGGTGTCGTCCACCTCGGGATCACCGGCGCCAACCTCGTTGTCGAGGCCGATGCCGACGTGCTCACGCTCGCCGAGCTCGGCTTCGCGCGCTGCACGCTCCAGGCGGCGGTACCGGAGGACTCCGTCCATCAGGATCTCGCCTCGCTCGCCGGCCTCCGTGTCGCGACCGCCTACCCGGTGACGACGCGAGCCTGCCTGGAGCGGCTCGGGATCTCCGCCGAGCTGGTGCCCGTCTCGGGCTCCGTCGAGGCCGCGCCGCGCCTCGGGCTCTCCGACGCGATCGTCGATCTCGTCTCGACCGGCTCGACGGCGAGCGCGAACGGCCTCCGCCTCGTCGGCGCCCTGCTCGAGTCGCAGGCCGTGCTCGTCGGCAGCGAGGCCGCGGTGGCCGAGCAGCGCGAGCTCGTGGAGCGCTTCGAGTTGATGCTCGCCGGGGTCGTGGCCGCTCGCCGGCGCCGCTACCTGATGATGAACGCGCCGGCGTCGGCTCTGCCCGAGCTCGAGCGCCTGCTGCCGAGCATGGGCGCACCCTCTGTGCTCAAGCTCGCCGCAGAGGGACAGATCGCGATCCACGCCGCCGTGGAAGCGGACGAGCTCTGGAACCTGCTCGCGCCGCTCAAGGCCGCCGGCGCCTCGTCGATCCTCGTCCTGCCGGTGGAGCGGCTTGTTCCGTGAGGGGGACTGGGCTGGAGGACGTGCTGCCCCGCGTCGGCGAGATCGTGGCCGACGTCCGCGACCGCGGCGACGCGGCGCTGCTCGAGTGGACGGCGCGGCTGGACGGGCCGTCCGAGGCAGAGCAGTGGCTGCGAGTCGCGGCCGAGGCGCTCGACGCCGCGAGCGTCGAGGACGACGTGCTCGAGGCGGTTCGCTCGCTCGCCGCGGCCGTGCGCGAGGTGGCAGTCTCGCAGCGGCCGGCGGACACTCGCGTCGAGGCGGTACCCGGGATCGCCACCGAGCGGCGCTGGCGCCCGCTCTCATCGGTCGGCGTCTACGTTCCCGGCGGTCGAGCGGCGTATCCGTCCTCGCTCGTGATGGCGGCCGTCCCCGCGCAGGTCGCCGGCGTGGGTCGGATCGTCGTCGTCACGCCGCGTCCGGCCGAGGTGACGCTGGCGGTGGCGCGCGAGCTCGGGCTCGACGAGATCTATGCGGTCGGCGGCGCCCAGGCGATCGCCGCGCTCGCCTATGGAACCGAGACGATCGCGCCGGTGGACAAGATCGTCGGGCCGGGCAACCGCTACGTGACCGCGGCGAAGCTGCTCGTCTCGAGCCGGGTCGGGATCGACCTCCCGGCCGGGCCGAGCGAGGTCGTCCTGATCGCCGATGCGAGCGCCGATCCCGCCCAGTGCGCCGCCGACCTGCTCGCCCAGGCCGAGCACGGGTCGGACAGCGAGGCGATCCTGCTCAGCCTCGAGCCGGATCTCTCGGCTGCGGTGCGTGCCCTCGTCGGCGGGCAGCACAACGTCTCTGTTGACGACGTGGCCTCTCTGGACGAGGCGCTGGCTCGCTCGGACGAGTACGCGCCAGAGCACCTGGAGCTCTGGCTCGCCGACTCCGAGCGAGCCGTCGAGCGGGTACGGAACGCCGGCACTGTCTTCGTCCGGACGTCAGCCGTCGTCGGCGACTACGCCTCCGGCGCGACCCACTTGCTCCCGACCGGCGGGCTCGCGCGCGGGGCCGGCGGGCTCGGACTGGAGAGCTTCCTCAAGCCCCTTCAGATCGTGCGCGCGGACGCAGCGGGACTCGAGCGGGCGCGCGAGATCGCCCTGCCTCTCGCCCGGGTCGAGGGCCTGCCGCTGCACGCTGCTGCGTTGGCGTTGCGATGACGCTCGTCGCACGGCCCCTGCCGAGCGGCTTCCGGCCCTACGCCTGGGCGCCGAGCTCCGCCGAGCTGGCAGCCCGGCACGGGCTCCGGCCCGAGCAGATCCTGCGCTTCGACCAGAACACGCCGCCTCTCCCCGGAGTTCCGAGGGTGCCGCTCGCGCCGAGCTTCGCGCGGCTGAACGAGTATCCCGACGGGACGTACCGAGAGTTGCGCGTGGCGGCCGCGTCGTATTGCGGCGTCGAGGCGACCCAGGTCGTGGTCGGAGCGGGCGCCGATGAGCTGATCGCTCTCTGCGCCCGGACGTATCTCGCGCCTGGGCTGCGCGCCGCCGTCTCGCCGCCGACCTACGGCCTCTACCGGATCGTCACGGAGCTCGAGGGTGCCGAGGTCGTCGAGGAGCCGGACGGCTCGGCCGTGATCTGGGTCTGCAATCCGAACAATCCGACCGGGGAGCTGCGCGAGCCCGCCGAGCTCGCAGCGCTCGCGCGCGTCCATCCGCAGGCGATCGTCGTCGTCGACGAGGCGTACTTCGAGTTCGCGGACGTCACCTGCGTGCCGCTACTCGCCGAGCAGCCGAACGTGATCGTGCTGCGCACGCTCTCGAAGGCCTTCGGCCTCGCCTCGCTGCGCGTCGGCTACGCAATCGCCGCTCCGGCTGTCGCGGCCGAGCTCGAGCTCCGACGAGCGCCGGCGAGCGTCTCCGGGCCGGCCGCGCGAATCGCGGCGGCGGCGCTCCGCGAGCCGCGGATCGATGTGGCGGACACGGTCGCAGAGCGCGAGCGCGTCCGCGGGGCGCTCGTTGGCGCCGGCCACGACTGCCCGGAGTCGGCGGGCAACTTCGTCTTCGTCCGGACGGCCGAGCCACTCGGCGAGCAGCTCGAGCGGCAGGGATTGGTGGTTCGGCGCTTTCTCGAGGGAATCCGGATCACGCTGCGGCGACCGAGGGAGAACGACGTCCTGCTCGCCGCGCTCGGCGCCGTTGCGGGCGATCTTCCTCGAGCGCGCGAGTCGTATGTCGCCCGGGTCTCGACCGAGACGTCGCTCCGAGTTTCGCTCGAGCTCGACGGGATCGGGCGCGCGCGGGTCGAGACCGGGATCGGCTTTCTCGACCACCTGCTCACCCTCTGGGCGTTCCACGGCGGTTTCGACCTGGAGCTGCTCGCCGGCGGCGACCTCGCGGTCGACGAGCATCACACCGTCGAGGACGTGCTCGCCGCGCTCGGCGACGCGGTCTCGGAGGCACTCGGCGCCCGCGAGGGGATCGCGCGCTACGGCAGCGCGATCGTGCCGATGGACGAGGCGCGAGCCTCCGCGGGCGTCGATCTCGTCCGACGTCCGCATGCGGAGATCGAGCTTCGGTTCAGCGGCGAGCGGGTCGGTGGGCTCGCGGTGACGCTGCTTTCGCATGCGTTTGAGCGGTTCGCGATCCAAGGCGGTTTCACGGTCCACCTCACGGCTGCGGGCGCCGACGACCACCACGTCGCCGAGGCCGCGTGCAAGGCGCTCGGGCAGGCGCTCCGCCAGGCGTGCGCCGCGGCCGGCGAGGGCGTGCGTTCGACGAAGGGACTTGCATGAAGGTCGTGCTCGCGGACTACGGCGCCGGCAACACGAGAAGCGTCTGCGCGGCGCTCGCGCGCGCCGGCGCGGCGCCCGTTGTCTCGACCGCTGCCGCCGAGATCCGCGAGGCGCCGCTCGTCGTGATCGCGGGAGTCGGGCACGTCGCGAGCGCCGCGCGCGGGCTAGCGCCTGTGGCGGAAGCGCTGCGGGAGCGCGTGGCCGCAAGCCGGCCGATCTTCGGCATCTGCGTCGGCCTGCAGCTCCTCTTCGAGGAGAGCGAGGAGGGCGGTCGCGGTCTCGGCCTGCTCAGGGGGCCGGTGCGACGGTTACGCGCGGGCCGGATCCCGCACATGGGTTGGAACACGCTTGCCCCGACTCGCGCCTCGCGCCTCCTGGAAGGCCTCGAGGAGGCGGACGTCTACTTCGCGCACAGCTTTGCCGTCGAGCCGGCGCCCGATGTCGCGATCGCCTACGTCGAGCACGGGGGCGCAGTCGTCGCCGCTGTCGAGTCGGACGAGCTCGCAGGTGTCCAGTTCCATCCCGAGCGGAGCGGCGCGGCTGGCGCGCGCCTGCTCGAGAACGCGCTGGCGTGGTCAAGAAGCGCCTGATCCCCTGTCTCGACGTCGCCCGCGGCCGCGTGGTCAAGGGCATCCGCTTCAAGTCGTTGCGAGATGTCGGCGATCCCGTCGAGCTCGCGGAGCGCTACTCCGAGCTCGGCGCGGACGAGCTCGTCTTCCTCGACATCGCCGCCAGCATCGAAGGACGCGGCCCGATCCTCGAGCTCGTCGAGCGGGCGGCCGAGCGCCTGACCGTGCCCTTCACCGTCGGCGGCGGAATCTCCGGGCTCGAGGATGCTCGCGCGCTGCTCCGCTCGGGCGCGGACAAGGTGGCGCTCAATCGCGCGGCGGTCGACGACCCCGCGCTGCTCTCGACGCTCGCTGACGAGTTCGGCGCCCAGGCGGTGGTCTGCGCGCTCGACTCGCGCGGCGGTGAGGTCGTCACGCACGGCGGGCGGAACGGGCGCGGGCTCGACTCGGTCGCATGGGCCCGCGAGGCCGTTCGGCGCGGCGCCGGCGAGCTCCTCCTCACCTCGATCGACGCGGACGGGACGCGGAACGGCTACGACCTCGAGCTGACGGGCCGGGTCGCGACGGCCGTGAGCGTCCCGGTGATCGCCTCGGGCGGGGCGGGTCAGGCGTCGCATCTGGCCGACGCCTTCGCTGCGGGCGCCGACGCGGCGCTCGTCGCGTCGATCGTCCACGAGCGCCCGGAGCGGGTTCGCGAGCTCAAGGCCGAGCTGAAGGAGGCGGGATGGCCGATCCGGATCTGACGCCGGCGATCGTTCAGGACGCCGACTCGGGGCGCGTGCTGATGCTCGCCTGGATGGACGAGGAGGCGCTGCGGCTGACGCGGGAGACCGGCGAAGCCTGGTTCTGGAGCCGCTCCCGGCAGGAGCTCTGGCAGAAAGGCGCGACCTCGGGCAACACGCTGGCTGTCGAGGAGCTGCGGGACGACTGCGACGGCGATGCGGTCCTGCTCCGCGTCCGACCTGCCGGCCCGACCTGCCACACGGGCGCGGTCTCCTGCTTCGCTCCCTGGCTCTGGCGGAGGATCAAGGAGCGCGAGCTCGAGCGGCGGGATGGCTCGTACGTCGTCTCGCTGCTCGACGACCCGATGCTCGCCGCGCGCAAGGTGGGGGAGGAGGGTGTCGAAGTCGCGCTCGCGGGCGCGGCCGAATCGGATCAGCGGCTCGTCGAGGAGGTCGCCGACCTCTGGTTCCACAGCTACGCGCTCCTGGCTGCGCGGGGCCTCGATCCGGCGCAGGTCGAGGACGAGCTCGACCGCCGCGCCGACTGACTCGCCAGTGGAGCGATCGGCACGCATCCGTTGCGCTTGGGTCACACCCATGTGACGGAATCGTCGATAGCGTTCACGTAGGGACACCGGGGTGCCCCTGGGGCACGTACGGGCCGTTCCCGATCGGCTCAGAGGTGTGAAATTCCCGCACCTCGTCGCTCGACACGGCATTCGAGCAGAGCTCAGCGGTCGCGCGACAACAGATCCTCGACCGTCTCGCGACGCAGGATCTCCCGCGCCTCTCCGTCGAGCACGAGCACCGCCGCCGGCCGCGGCACACCGTTGTAGGTCGACGCCATCCCGAGCGTGTAGGCGCCGGTCGCTGGCACGGCGAGCAGATCGCCGCGCCGGGGCTCGGGCAGGAGGACGCTCTCGATCAGGACGTCGCCCGACTCGCAGTGCTTGCCCGCGATCGTGAACGGCGCCTCGGCAGCTTGCTCGTCCGCCCGGTTCGCGAGCAGCGCCGCGTAGCGGGCGCCGTAGAGCTGAGGGCGCGGGTTGTCGGACATGCCTCCGTCGATCGCGACGTAGCTCCTGTCGCCGGCGCGCTTGCTCGCCCCGACCGTGTAGAGCGTGCAGGCTGCCGCGCCGACGAGCGACCGTCCCGGCTCGAGGATCAGGCGCGGCTCCGGTAGCTCGCGGCGCGCCCACGCTCGCCGGACCTCAATGACGATCTCGCCCACGAGCTCCTCGACAGGCGGCTCGGGCTCGTCGAGCACATACCGGATCCCGAAGCCGCCGCCGATATCGACGACAGCCGCAGTCCAGGAGACCTCGTCCCGCGCCCGAGCCGCGAAATCCGCGAGCAGCTCGACGGCCTGCAGGTGCGCCCGCCCGTCCAGGAGCTGCGAGCCGACGTGGACGTGCAGTCCCGCGACCTCGATCCCGGTCGCGCACGCGCGCCGGATCGCGTCCAGCGCGTCGGCTGCGTCGAGCCCGAACTTCGAGCCGCGATGACCGGTGCGGATCGCCTCGTGTGTCTCGGCCTCGACGCCGGGAGTCACCCGCACGAGCGCCCGTCGCACACCGGCAGCGGCGGCCCGCTCGGGCTCGTCGAGTGCGTCCAGGACGACGAGCGCGCTCACCTCGGCCGCGGCGCGCAGCTCCGCGTCCGACTTGTTGTTGCCGTGAAAGAGGATCCGCTCGCCGTCGATTCCCGCGGCGCGAGCGAACGCCAGCTCTCCCAGCGTGGACACGTCCGCGCCCACGCCCTCCTCCGCGAGCAGCCGCAGCAGCGAGACGTTCGCGAAAGCCTTGGTTCCGTAGACGACGAGCGCCTCGGGCGCCGCCTCGCGGAAGAGCCGCGCCCGTGCTCGGAGCGAGCGCTCGCAGTAGACGACGAGCGGCGTCCCGAAGCGCTCTGCCAGCTCGCTTGCCGCGATCCCACCGACCGTCAGCTCGCCGTTCTCGAGGCTGGCCGTTTCCGGGAACAGTGCTAGCATGCGAGGCAGTGAAGCAGCTTCTTTCGTAGCGCAGGAAGCGAACGCGGCCCCGCCGCGGCAGCTTCCCCCGGCCTATCTCGCGAGAGGCTTTTTTGTACCCCGAGGTAGGTGAACCGATGACCGAGCGATACGACCCGAGGGTGATCGAGGCGAAGTGGCAGCGCGTCTGGGAGGACGAGCGCGCGTTCGAGGTCTCGAACGAGCCCGGCCCGAACGAGGCGGCGAAGCCGAAGTCGTACGTGCTCGAGCAGCTCCCCTATCCCTCGGGTTCGCTGCACATGGGACACATGCTGGTGTACACGATCGGCGATGTCGTGACGCACTTCCGCAGGCGCAACGGCTACCGCGTGCTCCATCCGATGGGATTCGACGCGTTCGGCCTGCCGGCGGAGAACGCCGCGATCCGCGAGGGCGGTCATCCGCGAGCGATGACCGAGCGCAACATCGCGGCGATCAAGGAATCGATGCGCCGGATCGGCTGGGCGATCGACTGGTCGCGCGAGCTCTCGACGCACGATCCCGACTACTACCGCTGGCAGCAGTGGCAGTTCCTACGCTTCCTCGAGCGGGGGCTCGCCTATCGGAAGGACGCGCCGGTCAAGTGGTGTCCCGTCGACCAGACCGTGCTCGCGAATGAGCAGGTGCACGACGGGCGCTGCGAGCGCTGCGGCTCGGAGGTCGAGTCGCGGCTGATGGAGCAGTGGTTCTTCCGCACGACCGACTACGCGCAGGCGCTTCTCGACGACCTCGAGACGGTCGACTGGCCCGAGCCGATCAAGGCCCGGCAGCGCAACTGGATCGGCCGCTCCGAGGGCGCCGAGATCGTCTTCCGGATCGAGGAGCTCGATGTCGACGTGCCGGTGTTCACGACCCGGCCCGACACGCTCTTCGGCGCGACCTTCTTCGCGCTGGCGCCCGAACACGAGCTCGTCGAGCGGATCGCCGCGCGCGCCGCCAACGGCAGCGAGATTCGCGACTACGTGCGGCGGGCTTCCGCCAAGAAAACGGAAGAGCGCGCCGCGGCCGAGGAGAAGACCGGGGTCGACACGGGCCTTCACGTCGCCAATCCCGTCAACGGAGAGCGGCTGCCGATCTACGTCGCGGACTACGTGCTGACCGACTACGGCACCGGCGCGGTCATGGCCGTGCCGGCGCACGACGCCCGCGATCACGCGTTTGCTCAGGCGTTCGGGCTGCCCGTGCGCGTCGTCGTGCGGTCCGGCGAGGGCGAGACGGAGGAGGCGCCGTACCTCGGCTCCGGCGAGGGCTACGTGCTCGTCGAATCAGGCGACCTGGACGGGCTACCGGCGCCGGAGGGCGGGCGGCGGATCGTGGAGCGACTGGAGGCGGAGGGAAGGGGCCGCTTCACTGTCAACTTTCGCCTCCGCGACTGGGGCTTCTCACGTCAGCGCTACTGGGGCTGCCCGATTCCGATCGTCTACTGCGGGTCCTGCGGGATCGTTTCCGTGTCGGACGACGAGCTGCCGGTCGTGCTGCCGGAGATCGAGGACTACAAGCCGCAGGGCCGCCCGCCGCTCGCCGGGGCCGAGGACTGGGTGAACGTGCCATGCCCGTCGTGCGCCAGGCCCGCGCAGCGGGAGACCGAGACGATGGACACCTTCGTCGACTCGTCCTGGTACTTCCTGCGCTACTGCGACCCGCACAACGATCGCGCGCCGTTCGACCGCGCCATCGTCGACTACTGGAATCCCGTCGACCTCTATATCGGCGGCGTCGACCACGCCACGATGCACATGATCTATGCGCGCTTCTGGATGAAGGCGCTGAACGACATGGGTTTCATCGGCTTCCGCGAGCCGTTCGCCAGCTTCTATTCGAACGGCTGGGTCACGCTCGGGAGGACGAAGATGGCGAAGCGCGCCGGCAACATCGTCGGCCCCGACGCGTTCGTCGAGCGCCACGGCGCCGACACGGTTCGCCTCTACATCCTCTTCATCGGGCCGGCCGACCAGGACATGGAGTGGACAGAGGAAGGCGTCGAGGGGATGGGTCGCTTCGTGCGGCGGCTCTGGCGCGTCGTGCGCGAGGTCGCCGAGCGCGCACCTGCGTCCGGCGAGGCGACGAGCCCGCTTTCCCGCAAGGCGCACGCGACGATCGCGAAGGCGACCGACGATATCGGCCGGCGCTACGCGTTCAACACCGCGATCTCGGCCGTGATGGAGCTCGTGAACGAGTTGTCGCGCGACCCGGCTGCGGTCGACGCGCGCTTTGCCGCCGAGACGGCCGTCTCGCTGATCCAGCCGTACGCGCCGCACGTCGCCGAGGAGCTGTGGGGGGTGCTCGGCCGCGACCGCCTCTGGGAGGCGCCCTGGCCCGCGGCCGACGCGGCGATGCTCGAGCGCGAGACGGTCGAGCTCGTCGTGCAGGTGAACGGAAAGGTGCGGGACCGGTTGCAGGTGGCAGCCGCGACACCCGAGGAGGAGCTCGTCTCGCTCGGCCGAGCGTCCGAGCGGGTGCAGGCGCACCTGAAAGGCGGCGAGCCCAGGAAGACGATCGTCGTTCCGGGGAAGCTCGTCAACTTCGTCGTCTGAGCCGCACCAGCGGATTTCGGTGTCGATCCGGAGTGTGACCGGCGCTTAGCTGCCGCTGCCGACGAAGCACCGAGACAGGAGAGACGCCGCAATGCGCAGCGAGACGAGCGAGCCCTCGCACGCATGCTCACCGATCGTCACGAAGTTGGCTCACATCTGTGACACAGCCGTGACAGTTCTCGAGCGAGGCTGAGGTCATGCCCTCCCTGCCTGTCACGCGAAGCCACGCCCTCGCGCTCGCGGTCGGACTGCTCGCGCTGCTCGCCGTGGCGGGCCGGACGCTCATGGGCACCGGATCGTCCTCCACCGAGCCCGCGGGGGCGCTCGTCGCCACGCGATCCCCGGCTGCCGTCTCGCGGCTCGTCGTCCACGTCACCAGCGCGGTGGCGCAGCAAGGGCTCTACCGGCTGAAGGAGGGCGCCAGAGTCGCCGACGCCGTCGTTCGCGCGGGAGGGACGACGGCGTTGGCCGACCCCCCAGCCGTGAAACTCGCCGCACCGCTCGCCAACAGGATGTAGGTTCTGATACCAAGTCGGGTCGCCGGT
>JBPCJB010000126.1:0-9657 GCA_051005735.1 Gaiellaceae bacterium
CCGCTGCGCGAATGGGGCCACGACGCGATGTGGCTCGACTCGCTCCACCACGCGCTGCACGTCGCGCTCACCGGCGAGCGGGACGGCTACTACGCCGCGTTCGACGGCTCGATGGCATCGATCGCGCGCGAGCTTTCGCGGCCGGAGGGCGCGCAGCTCGTCGTCTGCGCCCAGAACCACGACCAGGTCGGCAACCGCGCGATCGGCGATCGGCTCCCGCCCACGAGACTCCGGCTTGCGCAGGCGGTCGTGCTCTTCTCACCGTTCACACCGCTTCTCTTCCAGGGCGAGGAGTACGGCGAGACGGCCCCGTTCCAGTTCTTCACCGACCACCTAGACCCGTTCATCGCCGACGCGACGCGCGAGGGTCGACGGCGCGAGTTCGCGGGATTCGCCGGGTTCGGCGCCGCCGACGTTCCCGATCCGCAGGCGCCCGAGACGTTCCAGCGCTCGAAGCTCTCGCCGCAGCCCGCAGATGAGCTCGTCGCGCGCCTCCTGCGACTGCGCCGCGGGCTGCCGCGCGAGCTCGAGCTTCGGATCGACGAGGACACACGCACGCTCGAGCTCCGTCGCGGCGCGGCAACCCTGCGCGTCGACTTCGGCAACGAGACCGTAGAGCTCGAAGCTTGAAGGTCTGGCCGGGCAAGCCGTTCCCGCTGGGGCCGAAGTGGGACGGCGAGGGAACGAACTTCTCCCTCTTCAGCGAGCACGCGGAACGGGTCGAGCTCTGCCTCTTCGACGCCGACGACCGCGAGACGCGCCACGAGCTGACCGAGCAAACCGCCTTCAACTGGCACGGCTACCTCCAGGGGGTCGGCCCCGGCCAGCGTTACGGCTACCGGGTCCACGGCCGCTGGACGCCCGACGAGGGGCACCGCTTCAACCCGGCCAAGCTGCTGATCGACCCGTACGCGAAGTCGATCGAGGGGCCCGTGCTCTGGGATCGCGCGAACACGCTTCCCTACGTGCCCGGCAGTGCGCTCGGCGACCTGGAGCGAGACGACGAGGACGACGCGGCGGCGATCCCGAAGGGGATCGTGATCGACGACTCGTTCGACTGGGAGGGCGATCGCCATCTCGAGACTCCGTGGCACGAGACCGTGATCTACGAGGTTCACGTGAAGGGGTTCACGAAGCAGCTCGCGGGCGTTCGCGAGGACCTGCGCGGCACCTACGCGGGCCTGGCCTCGGAGACCGCGCTCGCGTATCTCGAGGAGCTCGGGGTCACGGCCGTCGAGCTGCTCCCGATCCACCACATCGCCGGTGAGCACGAGCTCGCGTCGAAGGGCCTCTCGAACTACTGGGGCTACAGCGCGATCGGCTACCTCGCGCCCCATGCGGGCTATGCGGCGACGGGCGATCAGGTGCGCGAGTTCAAGGGGATGGTGAAGGCCCTCCACCGGGCCGGGATCGAGGTGATCCTCGACGTCGTCTACAACCACACCGCAGAGGGGAACCAGCTCGGCCCGATGCTCTCGTTCAAGGGGATCGACAACCTCTCCTACTACCGCACGTACGCCGACCGGCCGAGGTTCTACGTGGACTACACCGGGACGGGCAACTCGCTCAACCCGGTTCATCCGTCCGTGCTGCGGCTGATCATGGACTCGCTCCGCTACTTCGTGACCGAATGCCACGTCGACGGCTTCCGCTTCGACCTCGCCTCGGCGCTCGCCCGCGAGCTCCACGAGGTGGATCGGCTCTCGGCCTTCTTCGACATCATCCACCAGGATCCGATCCTCTCCCAGGTGAAGCTGATCGCCGAGCCGTGGGACGTCGGCGAGGGCGGCTACCAGATCGGCAACTTTCCCGTGCTCTGGACGGAGTGGAACGGGATGTACCGCGACACGATGCGCGATTTCTGGCGGGGCGAGACCGCGGTCGCCGAGTTCGCCTCGCGCTTCACGGGCTCGAGCGACCTCTACCAGCACGACGGCCGGCGGCCCTTCGCATCGATCAACTTCGTCACCGCGCACGACGGCTTCACGCTCCGCGACCTCGTCACCTACAACGAGAAGCACAACGAGGCGAACCTCGAGGAGAACCGGGACGGCGACAACCACAACCGGAGCTGGAACCACGGCGTCGAGGGAGAGACCGACGATCCGGCAATCAACGAGCAGCGCGAGCGGCAGCAGCGGAACTTCCTCGCGACGCTCTTCCTCTCGCAGGGCGTGCCGATGCTGCTCGGCGGCGACGAGTTCGCGCGGACGCAGGGTGGCAACAACAACGGCTACTGCCAGGACAACGAGGTCTCCTGGTTCGACTGGCGTCTGGATGAGCGCGCGGAGCGGCTGCTCGCGTTCACGAAGCGGTTGATCGACTTCCGCTCGCGTCATCCGGTCTTCCGGCGCGCCCACTTCCTTCGCGGCGAGGAGACGCTCGGCTCGGGCTCGCCGGATGTCTGGTGGTTCCGTCCCGATGGGCGCAAGATGACGCAGCGGAACTGGCAGGCGGGCGACACGCACACGCTCGGCGTCTTCCTGAACGGGGCCGAGATCCCAACCGTGAGCGCGCACGGCGCACCGGTGCTCGACGACACCTTCTTGATCCTCTTCAACGCCTATCGGGAGGCGGTCGTCTTCACGCTGCCGGCCGTCTCGTTCGGGCGTCGCTGGGAGCAGGAGCTCTCGACGGCGGCGCCGGCACGGGAGGCGGGCGCCGATGTCTTTCCTGCGCGCGGGGTCGTTCCCGTCGAGGCGCGGTCGCTGGTCGTGCTCCGCCGGATCGCGTAAATGCCTGCGTTCAGGTGCACGTATCGGCTCCAGCTCGGCCCAGGGCTCGGCTTCGACGAGGCGCGCGCCCTTGTGCCGTACCTGCGCGACCTCGCGGTCTCGCACCTCTACCTCTCGCCCTCGCTCCAGGCGCGCGCGGGCTCTCCGCACGGCTACGACGTCGTCGACCCGACGCGGATCTCGGAGGACCTCGGCGGTGAGGAGGCGTTCCGGGCGCTCTGCGGGGCGGCGCAGCAGGCAGGCCTCGGCGTCCTCCTCGACATCGTCCCGAACCACATGGCGACGAGCGAGGAGGAGAACCCGTTCTGGCGCGATCCACTCTGGCGCGCGAAGTTCTTCGACCTCGACTGGCGCACCGGAACGCACCGGCGCTTCTTCGATGTCGGTGAGCTCGCCGGCGTGCGAATGGAGGACCCGGAAGTCTGGGAGACGACGCACGCGAAGGTCGCCGAGCTGGCGCGGGAGGGGCTGATCGACGGCCTTCGGATCGATCACCCGGACGGGCTCGCGAATCCGCGTCGCTACCTGGAGCGGCTGCGCGAGGCCGGGATCGAGCGCGTCTGGATCGAGAAGATCCTCGAGCCCGGCGAGCGCTTGCGTGACTGGCCGGTCGAGGGGACCGTCGGCTACGAGTTCCTGAACGACGTCGGAGCGCTCTTCGTCGATCCGGCCGGCGAGGAGCCGTTGACGCGGTTCTACGAGGAGCTCACGGGCGATCGGCGCTCGTTCGATGAGCACGCGGCCGCCGCGAAGCTCCGGGAGGCGCGGACGACGTTCGCCGACGAGGTGGAGCAGCTTGCTGCGAAGCTGCCGTTCAAGGTTGATCTCGGGCTCGCGCTCGCGTCGTTCCACGTCTACCGGACATACGTCGAGCCGGACTCGGCTCTCGTCGCGCCCGAGGACGTCGGGGCCGTGCGCGCCGCCGGTGTCCCGTCCGAGCTCGAGCGCATCCTCCTCTGCGAGGAGCGCGGCCACGACGCCTTCGTCCAGCGGTTCCAGCAGACGACTCCGCCTGTGCACGCGAAGGGGGTCGAGGATACGGCGTTTTACCGCTGGAACCGGCTCGTGGCGCTGAACGAGGTCGGCGGCGATCCGATGCGCTTCTCGCTCTCCGTCGAGGACTTCCACCGCGCGAACCTCGAGCGGGGCGAGCGCTTCCCGCTGCACCTGCTCTCGACGACGACCCACGATACGAAGCGGAGCGCGGATACGCGCGCTCGGATCGGCGTGCTCGCGTCGGTGGCGGACGAGTGGATCGCGCGCGTGGGGCGCTGGCACGAGCTGACGGGCGGGACGGAGGATCCGAACGAGGAGTACCTCGTCTACCAGACGCTCGTCGGGACGTGGCCGATCGAGGGCGCGCGGTTGGAGCAGTACCTGGAGAAGGCGTTGCGCGAGGCGAAGGTGAATACGACCTGGGTCGATCAGAACCTGGCGTGGGAGGGGCGCGTGAAGGCGTGGGCGACCGGTTTGCTCTCGCACGAGGGGTTCCTCGCCGACTTCGTTCCCTTCGCCGAGCGGATCGCGGCCCGCGGTCGCGACGTCTCGCTCGGGCAGGTGCTGCTCAAGCTGACGTGCCCGGGCGTGCCGGACATCTACGGCGGCGACGAGGTCGAGCTGCTCGCGCTCGTCGATCCCGACAACCGCCGCCCGGTCGACTGGGCCGGGCTGCGGGCGGCGCTCGACTCCGCCGAGCCGCCGCCGAAGCTCGCCCTGATCCGGCGCACGCTCGCTCTACGCGCCCGCCGCCCGGCCGCGTTCGCGGGACGCTACGAGCCGCTCGAGGCAGGCGCCGATACGTGCGCGTTCCTGCGCGGCGGCGAGGTGCTCGTCGCGGTCGCGCTCCGCGGCGACCTCGCCCCGCTGGAGATCGCCGGCGACTGGCGCGACGTCCTCCGCCGTCCAACGCTCCTCCTCGCCGAACGGGTCTAAGCGGGCCCTCTCCCCGGAGAGGCCTACTTGCATGTCCGAAAAGGACGTGTCTGCTAGCCCCACTGTCCAGGGCCAGCCCCTGGACGCGTCCGAACGGGACGTGTCGCTCTAGGACGAGGGCGGAGCCTCGAGCAGGCGCACGCACACGGCGACGACCTGCGGGTCGAACTGGGTGCCCGCAGCCTCCACGAGCCGCCGCAGCGCCTCCTCGACCTCGAGCTTCGCGCGGTAGGGGCGGTCGGTCGTCATCGCGTGGAAGGCATCGCAGGCAAAGATGATCCGGGCCTCGAGCGGAATCTCCTCGCCGGTTTTTCGATCGGGATAGCCCCGGCCGTCCCAGCGCTCGTGGCAGGCGCGCACGATCGAGCAGACGTCCTCGAGCTGGTCGATCGGGGCGAGGATCCTGGCGCCGAGCTCGGGATGGGTCTCGATCAGCGCGCGCTCGTCGTCGGACAGCGGGCCCGGCTTCAGGAGGACGGAGTTCGGGATCCCGATCTTGCCGATGTCGTGGAAGAGAGCGCCGAGCTCGAGGCGCTTCAGTGTGTCGCCGTCCAGTCCGAGCTCCTGGCCGACCCTGAGCGCGGTGTCCGTGATCCAGCGCGCGTGCGAGGAGGTGTACTGGTCGCGCGCCTCGAGGGCGTTCGCGAGCGCCTCGACGGTGGAGAGGAACGTTCGCTCCAGCGACTCGAAGCTGGTCGCGTTCGCGAGCGCGAGCTTCGCCTGATGCGCGAGACCGCCGAGTAGCTCGAGCTCTCGCTGGCCGTAAAGGCTGTCCTCGGCCGAGCCGACCGCGATCGTGCCCCAGCGCCCATCGAACGAGAACGGCGCGATCGCGAATTGCCCGGAGCCGCCGGCAGGCGGGTCCGCGAACGCCGCGTCCTCCGACGGGGAGAGCAGATACGGCTCGGTCTGAGCGGTGAACGGGGCGATCGCGAGCGCTGGGAAGCGGCGCGAGGCGAGGCGGCTCCGGTCCTCGTATCCGGTCCCGGCACAGCAGACGAGGTCGCCGGTCTCGAGCTCCTGCAGCCAGAGGGATGCGTGCGGCGCTCCGAGCAGCCGAGCCGACCCGTCGACCACGCGCGCGTAGACGCTCTCGAGCCCCTCGGCGGCTGCGAGGTCGCGACTGAAGTCGAGCAGCGCATGCGCGCTCTGGGCCTCCCGCTTCTGTGCTTCGTAGAGCCGGGCGTTCTCGAGCGCCACGGCCGCGTGTCCGGCCAGCACCTCGAGCAGGCGCATGTCGTCGTCGTCGAGCTGGCCGATCCCGAGCTTGGAGACGACGATCACGCCGAGCACCCGGCTCCCGAGATTGAGCGGGACGGCGATCACGGACTCCTCGATCGGGTGGGTGCCTTCGATCTCGACCGCGAGCTCGCACTTCGCCGCATCGGGGAGCAGGAGCGACTGACCGTGCTCGGCGACCCAACCGGTGAAGCCGTCGCCGACCTTCGTCGCGAGGACGTCGAAGGCGGCTCCGTCCGACCCGGCGAGATCGCCCTGGAAGGCGATCGGGGAGAGGTTGTCGCCCTCGCGCAAGAAGATGCGGCAGTTGTGGTAGTCGATCAGGAGGCGAAGCTCGTTTGCGATCGCCATCCCGATCTCCCGGACGCCGTTGAGCCGGTTCAGCTTGCCCACGAGCGACTGCAGGAGCTTCAAGTGCGCGATCGAGCGGACGTCGTCGCGCCGGCCTTCCGGCTCGCCCGGCCGCTCGCTCTCGTCCTCGCCGAAGAGGACGACCTGGCTCTTGCCCCGCGCCTTGGCCGTCATCATCGCCGCCTCCGCGCAGGCAACGAGCTCGCGGGGATTGGCCGCGTGCCGGGGGCCGTGCGCGACTCCGATCGAGATCGAGATCCGGCCGGCCACGTCGAGCTCAACCTCGTCCAGGCGCTGCGTGAGGCGGCCCGCAAGCGAGATCGCGTGCGCCTCCTCATTCGCCGGCACGATCACGGCGAACTCCTCGCCGCCGATCCGGCAGACGACGTCGGTCGAGCGCACGGTCGCGCGGAGGTGATCTGCGAGCTCCGCGAGCACGAGGTCGCCAACCGCATGGCCGTAGACGTCGTTCACCTTCTTGAAGTCGTCGATGTCGGCCATCAGGACGGCCACGGACTCCTGTGCGCCCGAGGCGCGTGTCAGCTCGCGGCGCAGCCGCTCGTGGAAGTAGCGATGGTTGAAGAGGCCGGTGAGCGAGTCCGTCTGCGCCTGGTGCTCGAGCCGCTCGCGGATGTGGGCGTTGTCGAGGGCGAGCGCGGCCGCATCGCCAAAGCGCTTCGCGAGCTCGAATTCCTGCTCGCCGAACGAGGCGTCCTCGCCGATCCGGTAGATGTTGAACGTCCCCTTGAGCAGGCCGCGGGCGATCATCGGGATCACGATCAGCGCCTCGGGCTCCACGGGCGTGCCGGGGACGAAGCGCACGAGCGGATGCAGATGCGCCTGATTCGCGAGCACGGCCTCGCGCTGCTCGACGGCCCAGCCGGTGATCCCCTCGCCGTACGGAAAGCGCTCGCTCAGGATCTCGTCCGCCCATTCGCTCCGCACGAGCCGGGGCACGAGCTCGCGGCGCGGCTCGTCGGCCTCGTAGACGTGCAGGGCCTCGTAAGGGATCAGCTCGGCGAGCGCATCGGCGATCCGGTCGAGCAGGGCATCGAGGCTCTGCTCCGAGAGCAGGTCGTGGTAGACGTCGGAGAGCCGCCGATACGAGTCGACGAGCCCGTCGTCGACCGGCTCCGGGCCCAAGGCGGGACTGAGCTCGGGCGCGAGCTCGGGCGTGACCAGCCGAATCAGGTTGCCGGCGCGGTCGGGGTCTGAGCGAGCTGGGTCTTTCATCGAGGTGCCTCCAGCATCGGGCGTTTCCGACTTTCGCCCCTCCCTCGTTTGGGGGACTCGGACAGCCACCGCCGCGCCGACTACACTCCAAAGCGGGGGGGTCGATGCCCCGTGCCGCCGCGGCCATCCCCCAAGCGATCGCCGACGGTGCACACGAGCTCCATCGCCTCTCCAGCGAACTGATGGAAGCCGCCGACAGAAGAACTCCGGGCGCCACCCCCTCCGGGCCGACGATCCTCGTGTGCGACGACGAGCCGAGCCTGCGGGAGCTCGTGCGCGCGATCCTCGGGCCTCGGTACCGTTTCCTCGAGGCGGCCGACGGCAAGGCTGCCCTCGCGCTCGCGCGGGACGTCGCGCCGGATCTCGTCGTGCTCGACCTGATGCTGCCGGTGATGAGCGGAATCGCCGTTCTGGAGGAGCTGCGAAGCGACGAGCGCCTGGCTGTGGTGCCCGTGCTCGTGATGACCGCGTGGAGTCATGCGGAGGCGAGCGCGTGGACCGCGGGCGCGGACCGCTTCATCTCGAAGCCCTTCCATCCGGACGACCTGACCGCGGCGGTCGAGGAGCTGCTGGCGCCGGATCAGGAGATCAGCGGTGTCGGCTCGAAGGGTCAAGAGCGACTATGAGCCTCGCGAGGCGGATGCTGGTTGCGAGCGTCGTTCTCGCCGTCCTCGTCGCCGGCGCGTTCGCGGCGCTGATCGTCGCGGTGTCGACGCTGCGCGAGGCGAACGAACGAGAGGCGCGCTCGAAGGACGTGAGCCAGGCGACGCTCCAGCTCGAGAAGCTCGTCGTCGACCTCGAGACCGGCCTGCGCGGGTTCACGCTGACGGGAAACCCGCGCGTGCTCCAGCCCTACACAGCGGCCGTCTCGGCTCTGCCCGAGCGACAGCGGGTCTTCCTCGAGCGCGCCTCCGTCGACTCCGACCAGCTTCGCCGAGCCACGACGATCACGAGGCTGATCGGCCGGTACGTCGAGGACTACGCGAGGCCGATCATCTCGATCGTCCGCGAGAACCCTGCCGCGGCGCGCTCTGCGCCCGCAGTCCTCGCGGGAAAGCAACGGACGGACGAGCTTCGGGCGCAGTTCAGCCGCTTCCTGACGGAGGAGAACCAGCTCGCGCGCAGCGCCGCGGCCACCGCCGACCGTCGCTCCGATCGCGCGCTCGCGGTCGGGGCGGTCGGCGTTGGCGCCTCGACGCTCTTGATCGTGCTCTTCGGCATTCTCCTCGGCCGCGCGATTGGCCGGCCGGTCAAGGCCGTCGCCACGGGCGCGAGCCGGCTGGCGGGCGGCGACCTCTCGCACCGGCTTCCGACGGAAGGCCCCGGCGAGATCGGCGAGCTCACTCGCTCGTTCAACTCGATGGCCGAGGAGGTGCAGCGCGCCCATGATGAGCTCGAGCTCCAGAACGCGAAGCTCCGCGAGAGCGAGCGCCTGAAGACTGAGCTGATCAGCATCGTCTCGCACGAGCTCCGGACGCCGCTCGCAAGCGTGCTCGGCTTCACCTCGCTCCTCCTGCAGCGGGACTTCGACCCGCAGGCGCGTCGGCACTATCTCGGGATCGTCGACGCGCAGGCCCGGAGGCTCGCCGCGCTCCTCGAAGATTTCCTCGACGTGCAGCGGATCGAGGACGGACGGCTCGAGCTGAGCCAGGTGGCGATCGACATGGCGACGCTCCTCGACGAGCAGGCACAGCTCTACCGCGCCCAGAGTCCCAAGCACCGGCTGCTGCTCAACTTGCCGCGGGGCTCGCTACCGGTGCGAGGCGACCCAGGGAGGCTGGCGCAGGTCGTCGGAAACCTGCTCTCGAACGCGATCAAGTACTCGCCCGAGGGTGGCGTCGTCGAGCTCGCCGGCGAGAGCGAGGACGGCGCGGTGCGGGTGCGCGTTCGGGACGAAGGGCTCGGGATCGCCTCCGACCAGCAGAGCCGCATCTTCACGAAGTTCTTCCGCGGCGAGGCGGGAGCGAGCGGGATCGGGGGGACGGGCCTCGGCCTGGCCGTCTCGCGCGAGATCGTCGAGGCCCACGGTGGCCGGATCGGATTCGACAGCGAGGCGGGCGCGGGCTCCACGTTCTGGCTCGAGCTCCCGGTCGCCGCCGCCGTGACCGCGAAGCCGCAACAGGAGGATCGCAACGGTAGTGAGCGAAAGGAGACGCTGGCATGACCC
>JBPCJB010000127.1:0-11026 GCA_051005735.1 Gaiellaceae bacterium
TCGCCGTCGACTTTCTCGTGTTTGGGGGGACACAGTTCCATCCCGAGCTCGCGATGGAGGAGCACCCGGCTGGGTGTTTCGTCCTGAAGAACTTCTTCGCGCTCGCGCGCGAGCGCTGAGTGGGAGATCGCGAAACGACACGCCCTAGAGAACGCGCAGCTGCCGGCCCAGACCGAGAGCGCGCGCCCGTTCCAAAACCGCATGCCCGAGCGCGACGTCGCTCGAGCCGAGTCCTCGGTGCCAGAAGAGGATCCGCTCCTCGCCGGACTCGCGTCCCGGCTTCCGGCCGGCCACGATCTCGCAGAGTTCGGCGTAGAGCGTCTCCTCGCTCAGCCGGCCCGAGTCGACGTGGGCGCGCAGGGCGCCAAGGGCTCCGGCCCGCGCCTGGCCCCAGTCGTCGACGACGACCTTGTCCATCACGTCGGTGAGCGAGAGCTCGACGGCGCTCATCGTCCCGTAGGGAACGACGAGGCAGCCCGGCTCGACCCAATCCGTGAGGAGGTGCGACGCCGGCCGCTCGAGCCGCGAGGCCTCGACCATGACGTCGGCGCCGCGCAGGCACTCCTCCCAGCTCTCGACCGCCACGACCGGCTTCCCGAGATCGGCTGAAAGCCGCGTCGCGAACGCCTCGCGGCTCTCCGGCCGGCGCGAATGCACTCGGATCTCCGCGAAGTCGAAGAGCCGGTCGAGGAGCCGCACGTTCCAGTAGGCCGTGCCGCGCGCGCCCACGTGCCCGAGGACGCGCGCGTCGCGGCGAGCGAGGTGCCGGGCGCCGAGCGCGGTCAGCGCGCCGGTGCGCATCTCGGTGATCGCAGCGGCGGCGAGCACCGCGACGGGCGCGCCGGTGCTCGCGTCGAAGAGGCAGAGCAGGCCGAGCTCAGAGGGGAGCCCGAGTCGGTAGTTCTCGACGTAGTCGCCGACGACCTTCACACCCGCGAGGCCGAGCGGCGCGACGTACGCTCGGAGGACGTTGAAGTGACCCTTCAGCGACGGATCCGGCTCGAGGTGCATGCGTGGTTCGATCACCGTCTGGCCCGCGGCCTGCGCGAGGAGGCCGGACTCGACGGCGCCCAGAATCTCGTCGTCCGAGAGGCGGACGTGCTCGACATCCGGCTCGGAGAGCCAGGTAAGTTCGAGCGGCTCCACGCCCGGCGTCATACCACAGCGGAGAAGCGTGTCCCCGGAAACCGAGCTCTTGACAGGTCGCGGGCTCACGCTCGAATCGATCGTGCGCGTGGCGCGCGAGCGCACGGCCGTCGCGCTCCATCCCGATGCGCTCGCTCGCATCGGGGCCGCGCGGGCGGTCGTCGAGCGCTATGTGGCTGAGGGGCGCCAGGCGTACGGACTGACGACAGGGCTCGGCGCCCGCGTCGGGGTCCCGGTGTCGGGGGAGGCGCTGGCGGACGTCTCGCTGAACACGATCCGCGGTCGCGCGAACGCTGTCGGCCCGCGGCTACACGCGGACGCGGTTCGGGCGGCGATGCTGATTCGCGCGAACGGGCTCGCGTCCGGCGGCTCGGGGGCACGGCCGGAAGTGGCGGAGGCGCTCGTGGCCCTGCTGAACGCGGGTGTCGAGCCGATCGTGCCGGGAACCGGCTCGGTCGGCGCCGGCGACCTCTGCGTGCTCGCGCACATCGGGCTCGCGCTGATCGGCGAGGGGGATGCCGAGGTCGGCGGGACCGTGCTTCCTGCGCGCACGGCGCTCGAGCGCGCCGGGCTCGCGCCGCTCGTCCTCGAGCCGAAGGATGGGCTCGCGCTGATCAACGCGACTGCCGCCTCCGCCGCCTGCGGCGCGCTCGCGCTCCATGACGCGCGCGAGCTCCTCGAAGCGGCGCAGGTCGCAGCGGCGCTCGCATTCGAGGGCTTCCGGGCCAATCTGACCCCAATCGATTCGCGGGTCGCCGCCGCGCGTCCGGCGCCGGGCCAGGCGGCGTGCGCGGCCACGCTTCGAGCGCTCCTCGCCGGCGGGGCCCTCACGCGCCCCGGCGCGGCGCGGCGCCTCCAGGATCCGCTCTCGTTCCGCTGCGTCAGCCAGGTGCACGGGAGCCTCGACGCCGCGCTCGACCTGCTCGCGGCGGCGCTCGAGCCCGAGCTGAACGGCGCCGGCGACAACCCGCTCGTCCTGCCCCAGGACGGCGAGATCGTGTCCACCGGCAACTTCCACGTGCCGGCGCTGGCGCTCGCGGCGGATGCGGTCGCGCTCGGGCTCGCCCAGGTCGGGAGTCTCGCCGCCGCCCGCTCGGCTCGCCTGCTCGACGAATCGCTGACGGGGCTTCCCGCAAATCTGGCCGGATCCGGCTCCAGCGGCGCCGGGCTGGCGCCCCTCCTCAAGGTCGCCGGTGCGCTGGCCGCAGAGCTCGCCCATGCCGCAGCGCCGGCGTGCCTCGCTGCCCGAGGCGGCGCGACGGCCGTCGAGGACGACTCGACCGGAAGCCTCCTCGCAACGCACCGGCTCGCAGCGATGCTCGAGCGGCTGCGACTCCTCGTCGCGCTGCAGCTCCTCGTCGCCGCGAGCGCGGTCGAGCTCGCGCGGCCGGAACCGCTCGGCGGCGGTACGGGGGCGGCGTATGCGCTCGTGCGGGAGCACGTCGAGCCGCTCGTCGGGGATCGGCCGCTCGGCGTCGAGGTCGAACGGCTCGCGGTCGAGCTCATCGCGTCCGGCCGGTTGCGCGCAGGCGTGCGGCTCGCAATGGCTTGACCGGCCGCTGCCCGCGTGACATAAAAGGCCGGAACCTGGCGCCGCTGCGGCCCTCGCACGCCGCAACTTCGCGCCGAACTCCACGTCGAACCGTGTGCGAGTCGGTATTCCGCTGCGAAGGGAGAGGGGTTTCGATGGATCGCGACAAGATGAGGGAGCTCGACGAGTTCCGCCGTGAGAAGGCCGGGCCGCTCGAGAACGACCTACTCGACGAGCTCGGCAACGGCGAGATGGATCGCCAGGAGTTCGTGCGACGCGCAAGCGTGCTCGGCCTCTCGATGACGATGATCGGGACGGCGCTCGCCGCGTTCGGCGGCTCGGCCGCGCCCGCACTCGGGGGCACGGCGGCGCCCGCGGTCAGGATCGGCGGCCGGCTGCGCGTCGGGATCATCCCGCCGCCGGTCGCAGCTGGGCTCGATCCGCATCTCTACAACAACGTCGGCGACCTGCAGACAGGTGGGATCAACGGCGAGTTCCTGACCCGCGCGACACCGAGCTTGACGCTCCTGCCCGAGCTGGCGACGAGCTGGAGGCCGAACAGGAACGCGACCGTCTGGACGTACAGGCTCCGGCGGGGAGTCAGGTTCCAGGACGGCCAAGCATTCAACGCGGATTCCGTCGTCGCCACCTACAGGCGGCTCACGGATCCGAAGTCGGGGTCCCAGGCGCTGTCGGCCTTCAAGGGCGTTCTCTCGCCGAGCGGGGTCAGGAAGATCGACAACTTCACGGTCCAGTTCCGCCTCGACGCGCCCACGGCGAGCTTCCCGTACCTGACGAGCTCGACCACCTACCAGTCGATCCTGCTCCCCGCGAACTACCAGATCGGGAGCTACGAGAAGACTCCGCAGACGACGGGCGCATTCCGGCTCACCTCGTACAACCCGGGGGTCGGGGCGCGGTACGAGCGGAACCCGACCTGGTGGGGCGGCCGCGCCCCGCTCGACGGCGTCGACGTCACCTACTACTCGGACGACGCGGCCGTGGTCTCCGCCCTGCTCGGGAGCCAGATCGACCTCGTCGGCCAGGTCAACTTCGCGACCGGCCGGGCGCTCTTCGCCAGTCCGAACGTGCAGATCTTCAACGCCCGCGGCTCGACACACCGCCAGGTGCCGATGCGGGTGGACGCGAAGAACCCGCTCAAGGATGCCCGCGTTCGCCAGGCGATCGCGCTCACGCTCGACCGGCCGTCGATCATCAGGACGCTGTTCAACAACCTCGCGGACCTGGGCAACGACTCTCCGTTCGCGCCGGTCTATCCGTCGACCGACCGCCGGGTGCCGCAGCGCAAGAAGAACCTCGCGCTGGCCAGGCGGCTGATGGCGCAGGCCGGGTTCCCACGCGGTTTCAGGATCACGCTGACGACCCAGCGGCTGGGTGAGATCCCGCAGCTCGCGCAGATCATCCAGCGCTCGGTGAAGGCGATCGGGATCGACATGCGGCTGAACATCCTGACTCCGACGGCGTACTTCGCCGGCAAGCAGGAGGGCCCGCCGCTCGGCTGGGGGACGACGCCCTGGCTGAACGCCCCGGTCACCATCACGAACTGGGGTCACCGGGCGGTGCCGAACGTGCTCATCACCTCCGCCTTTCGTACGAAAGGGATCTGGAATGCGGCGCATTGGTCGAACAGGCAGTTCGATACAGCCGCCAGGAACTTCCTCGGCGCGATCGCGCTCAGCGATCAGCGGCGGTACGAGCGGCAGATGCAGGAGATCCTGCTCGCGCAGACGCCCCTGCTGAATCCGTACTTCTACAACTACCTCGGAGCCGGCACGAAGCGGGTGCGGGGCTACCGGGCCGACGCCCAGGCGACGATCTACCTGAGCCGCACCTCGTTCGCGTAGTTGCAGACGCTCGCCGGGCCGTCGCGAAAGCTCGCGGCGGCCCGGCAGCCTGGCTGGAGGGCACGTCATCGGCCGATTCCTGCTCAAGCGCCTGGCGCTCTCGCTCGTCACGCTCGTCCTCCTGAGCGTGCTCGTGTTCGCAGCCGCCCAGCTCCTGCCGGGCGACATCGGGCGGAACGTGCTCGGCAACCTCGCGAGCGAGGCGGACGTCGAGCGCTTCAACAAGATGGTCGGGGTCGATCGGCCGATCTACGTCCAGTACTGGGACTGGATCAGCCACTTCGTTCGCGGCGACCTCGGCAACTCGCTCCAGTACAACGTCCCGGTCGGTGACCTGCTCGGACCCTCGCTCGTCAACTCGCTGAAGCTCGCGGCGCTCGCGTTCGTGCTCGTCGTCCCGATCAGCCTCCTCGGCGGCACGATCTCGGCGCTCCGGCGGAACCGGCTGACCGACCGCGTGATCACGGTCACCGGTCTCTCGCTGACCTCGATCCCCGAGTTCGTGACCGCGATCGTCCTGATCGTGATCTTCGGCGTCGTGCTCGACTGGCTGCCGGTGAATGCGACCGCGCCGCCCGATGCCAGCCTCTTCACCCAGGTCGAGTTCCTTCTGCTTCCGAGCCTGGCGCTCGTCGCCGTTCTCTTCGGCTACATCGCGCGGATCACACGCGCCGGGGTGATCGAGGCGATCGACGCCGACTACACGCGCACGGCCTTCCTCAAGGGACTGAGCTCGCGCCGGGTGATGGGGCGCCACGTGCTTCGCAACTCCCTCCTGCCGACGATCGCCGTCGTCGCGACCCAGGTCGGCTACCTGATCGGCGGCCTGCTCGTGATCGAGAAGATCTTCAACTACGACGGGATCGGCCAACGGATCTACACCGCCGCCCAGAACAAGGACTTCACGCTCCTCCAGAGCGGTGTCCTGATCGTCGGGATCGTCTATCTCATCGCGACCTTCGTCGCCGACGTCCTCTACTCGCTCCTGAACCCGCGGATCCGCTACGGCGCCGCCGAATGAGCGCCACGGCGCCGACGCCGCCGGTCGCGCTTCCGGTCGGGAGCGAGGCTCGGATCGCCCGGCGGGAGACGCTGGGTCAACTCGCTCGCTCGAAGACGTTCGTCGTCGGAGCCGTCCTGGTCGGCTGGTGGGTCTTCTGGGCGATCGTCGGCTCCCGCCTGACTCCCGAGGATCCGCTCGCGATCTCGGATGCGATCCTGCTCGGGCCGGGCTCGGAGTACTGGTTCGGGACCGACCAGCTCGGCCGGGACGTGCTCTCGCGCGTGCTCGCGGGCGCGACGGACACGATGAAGGTGGCGCCTCTCGCGACGCTCCTCGGGATCGCCGGTGGGACGACGATCGGCCTGATCACGGGCTACTTCCGAGGCTGGGTCGACGAGGCGATCAGCCGCGTGATCGACGCCGTGCTGGCTCTCCCGCTGATCGTGATCGCGGTCACGGCGCTCGTCGCGCTCGGCAGCTCCAACATCACGCTGATCATCGTGATCGGCGTCGTCTTCACCCCCATCGTCGCCCGCACCGTTCGGGCCGCGGTGCTCGGCGAGCGGGAGCTCGACTACGTCTCCGCGGCGCGCCTGCGCGGGGAGCGCGCGCCGTTCATCATGTTCGCCGAGATCCTCCCGAACATCGCCGGGCCGATCGTGGTCGAGGCGACCGTCCGGCTCGGCTACGCGATCTTCGCCGTCGCCGGTCTGACCTTCCTCGGCTTCGGCGTCCAGCCGCCGTCGCCTGACTGGTCGCTCCAGATCAGCGACAACTACACGCTCTTGAACGCCGGCACCTACGAATGGACGGTGCTCTTCCCCTCGCTTGCGATCGCGACCCTGATCGTCGGCGTCAATCTGATCGCCGACGGATTGCAACAGGTGCTCGACCGATGAGCGTCGTCCAACCGGAGATTGGCCTATGAGCGTTACGGCGATCGAGCTGCCCGAGCCGGTTCCGACCCCGCACGCGCTCGAGCTGCGCGACCTCGATGTCGTCTACCGCGTCCGCGGCCGCGACCGGCAGGTCCTGCGCGGGATCACGCTCACGGTCAAGCGGGGCGAGGCGTACGGGCTCGTCGGCGAGTCGGGCTGCGGGAAGTCGACGGCCGCGCTCGCGATCGTCCAGTACCTGCCTCGCAACGGCCGCGTCCGCTCCGGCGGGATCGAGATCGACGGCCGCGACGTGCTCTCGCTCTCGCGTGGGCAGCTCAGGCGCCTGCGCTCGGAGTCCGTCTCGATGGTCTACCAGAACCCCGGCGCGGCTCTGAACCCGTCGCTCACGATCGGCCGGCAAGTGGCGGAGGTCTTCCGGATCCGCGGTGTCGGCAGGGGGGAGTCGCTCGAGCAGGCCCGGGAGGCACTCGCGCGCGTCCAGATCGCCGATCCCGGCTCGGTGCTCGCGCGCTACCCGCATCAGCTCTCCGGTGGGATGCAGCAGCGGGTGATCATTGCGATGGCGCTCGCCACCGATCCGGCGCTCCTGATCCTCGACGAGCCGACGACGGGGCTCGATGCCACGGTCGAGGCCGAGGTGCTCGACCTCGTCGCGGCGCTCCAGGCCGAGCTCCAGACCTCGGTCCTCTTCATCAGCCACAACCTCAGCGTGATCGCGAAGATGTGCGACCGGGTCGGGGTGCTCTACGCGGGGAGGCTGGTCGAGGAGGGCGCCACCGAGACTGTGCTGCGCGACCCGCGCCACCCGTACACG
This sequence comes from Gaiellaceae bacterium, assembly GCA_051005735.1. Classification (GTDB taxonomy): domain Bacteria; phylum Actinomycetota; class Thermoleophilia; order Gaiellales; family Gaiellaceae; genus Gaiellasilicea. The sequence continues at coordinate 7,259 of JBPCJB010000127.1, forward strand.
GTCGGCCTCCTCCGCTGCATTCCTCGTGGCGGGACGCGCAAGGATCACGGCCGGCTCGACACGATCCCGGGCTTCCTGCCGAACCTCGGCGAGGAGCTGCCCGGCTGCGTCTTCGCCCCTCGTTGCGCGCTCGTCGAGGAGATCTGCCGCGTCGAGGAGCCGCCGCTCTACGACGCGGGAGGGACGCACGTCAGCCGTTGCCACTTCCACGAGCGGGCGCAGACGCTGCCCCGGGTGCTCGCGGCCGACCTCGCGCTGCCCGTCGTCGATCGGGAGCAGGCGTCGCTGCTCGCGTTCGACGATCTCGGCAAGGTGTTCAAGCAGCAGGGCCACGACGTGCACGCGCTCGTCGGCGCCTCGACGGCGATCTGGCCCGGCGAGACGCTCGGCCTCGTCGGCGAGTCGGGGAGCGGCAAGACGACGCTCGCGCGGACGCTGCTCGGGATCCTCGAGCCGACGTCGGGCGGGGTGACGCTGGAGGGCAAAGAGCTCTCGCCGGGCCTTCGCGGCCGCTCGGCGGAGGAGCTGCGGGCGCTGCAGATCGTCTTCCAGAACCCCGATTCGGCGCTGAACCGGCGCCACCAGGTGCGGAGGATCCTGCGGCGGTCGCTGAAGAAGCTGGCTGGACTGACGGGTCGGCCCGCAGAGGAGCGGTTGCTGGAGTTGATGCAGTCCGTGCGGCTCGCCGAGCGTTACGTCAGCGCGCGGCCGGGTCAGCTTTCAGGCGGGCTGAAGCAACGGGTCGCGATCGCGCGCGCATTCGCGGGCGACCCGCGTCTCGTCGTCTGCGACGAGCCCACCTCTGCGCTCGACGTCTCCGTGCATGCCGCGATCCTGAACCTGCTCGTCGAGCTGCAGGCCGAGCGTCGGGTGGCGTACCTCTTCATCTCGCACGATCTCGGCGTCGTCCGCTACCTCTCCGATCGGATCGCCGTGCTCTATCTCGGCCGGCTGATGGAGCTGGGCCCGGCCGAGGTCGTCTTTGACGGGCCGCACCACCCCTACACCGAGGCGCTGCTCTCGGCGGTGCCGACGATCGACGGCGCCGAGCGCGAGCGGATCAGACTCGAAGGCGACATCCCGAGCGCCGCCTCGCCGCCCTCCGGCTGCGTCTTCCACACGCGCTGCCCCCGCAAGCTGGGCGCGATCTGCGAGCAGGAGGAGCCGCCGCTCGCCGAGGTCGAGGCCGGTCATTCGATGCGCTGCCATATCCCGATCGAGGAGCTTCGGCGGCTCCAAGGAGGCAAGGACATAGCCCGCGTCTAGCCGCTCCAAGCCGGGCATTGCGCGGAGGGACAGTCCCTCGGACCTGTCCGTTCGAGGCAAGTCGGTTCGGGACATGCCCGAGGGACTGTCCCTCGGCGTCTGCGCTGCGCCTCAGTCGGTCAAGACGACGCCCGCGTAGGCAACGCTGGCGACGAGCGCCCACGAGAGTAGGCCGAGGACGAGCGGTCGCGATCCGAGTCGTCCGAGCTTGCGGAGGTCGGTGCCGAGGCCGATCCCAGCGAGAGCTGCGGTGAGCGCGAGCGTCTTCGCGTCGCCGAGCACGTCGAGTGTCGCGTCCGGCACGACTCCCGCCGTCCGAAGCGCGATCGCGGCCAGGAAGCCGAGTACGAACAGCGGCACGGGGAAGGAGACCCGGCGCACGCGAACCGAGCGCAAGCTGACGCCCGCGACGAGCGGCGCGAGCAGCAGCACGCGCGTCAGCTTGACGACGACCGCGGCGGCGAGCGCGGCCGAACCCGCGGTCGACGCCGTCGCGACCACCTGAGCCACGTCGTGCACGCTCGCCCCGCTCCAGGCGCCGAACGCCTCGTCGCTCAGGCCGAGCGGGCCCTGCAGGAGCGGGAGCACGACGATCGCCAGCGTGCCGCACAGAGTCACGAGGCCGATTGCCGCAGTCACCTCCTCCTCGTCGGCGTCCACGACGTTCCGGAGCGCCGCGATCGCCGAGGCGCCGCAAATTGCGAAGCCGGCCGCGATCAGGAGCGAGAGCGACGAGCTCAGACCGAGCATCCGACCGAGCCAGCGCGTCCCGGCGAACGTGACGACGACGACCGCCACGACGACGCCGAGCCGTGCCGCTCCGAGCTCGACGACATCGCCGGCCGCCAGCTCGAACCCCAGCAGGACGATCCCGATCCGGAGGAGCTGGTTGGCGAGCCCCCGGCCGGCCGCGAGCGTCGAGCGGCTCACAAGCCCGAGATTTGCCGCGACGAGCCCGAGCGCCAGCGCGAGCGGGTAGGGCGGGATCGCCGGAAACGCGCGATGGACGCCGAGCGCGGCGCCCGCACCGAGCCCAAGCAGGACGAGCGCGCGCAGCACTAGGCCGGCGCGCCCGGCCTAGCGCCCAACCCCTTCGAGATCGCCGAGGCGCCCGCGAGCAGCGGCCCGAGTGCCGTTCGCATAGCTGCACGGTCGAACCGCGACGCCGGGCCTTGCACCCCGAGCACGGAGACGAGCTCCCCCCGCTGGCCCAGGATCGGCGCCGCGATCGCGTTCAGATCGAGCTCGCGCTCGCCGACCGCCTCGGCCCAGCCCTGCGCGCGGATCTCGGCAAGGTGGCGCCCGAGCACTGCGCGGTCGACGATCGTCCGCTCGGTGTAGCGCTCGAGCCGCCCGGCCGGGAGCGGCGTGAGCCCGAAAGCGAGCACGATCTTGCCGGTAGCGGTCGCGTGCCCCATGCCCGGCCGCCCGAGTCGCGGCACGCTCTGCACCGTCGAGGTGCTCTGGGCGACGTCGATCGTGATCGACTCGGCCTGACCCGGAGCGGACAGGGTCGCCGTCTCGCCGGTCGAGTCGACGAGCGCCTCCAGCCGACCGCGCGCGATCGTTCGGATGTCGAGCCGCTCGAGCACCGCGTTGCCGAGCTCGAGCAGGCGCAGCCCGAGCCGGTAGCGCCCCGTCTCGGGCATCTGCTCGACGACACCCGCCTCGCCGAGAGTGGCGAGGAGCCGCGAGACCGAGCTGGCGTTGATCCCCGTCCGGCGCGCGAGCTCGTTCGTGCCGAGGTCGACCTGCGCGGCGGCGAGCTCGTCGAGGACTGTGAGGGCGCGCTGAACGGCGGCGACCCGGCGGCCGACCGGCTGGCTAGCCCGGCGTCGTGTCTCCATAGGGGCAACACTATTTCTTTCTCGAGTAGGAGCTGCAAGCATGTAAGCGAAGCCGCCAAGAGAGGAGCACCGGAATGAGCGAAACCACCAGCGACCAGAAGCTCGGCCTGCTCGAGCGCCTCGACCAGGGACCAGTGATCTGCGCCGAGGGGTACCTCTTCGAGATCGAGCGCCGCGGCTACCTCCAGGCGGGCGCGTTCGTGCCGGAGGTGGTGCTCGAGCACCCGGAGCTTGTCGCGCAGCTCCACCGCGAGTTCGTGCACGCCGGCTCGGACGTCGTCGAGGCCTTCACCTACTACGCGCACCGCGAGAAGCTGCGCCTGATCGGCAAGGAGCACCTGCTCGAGGCGATGAATCGCGCCGCGCTCGCGACCGCCAAGGAGGTCGCCGGCGAGAGCGACGCGCTCCTCGCCGGCGACATCTGCAACACGAACGTCTTCGCGCCGGAGGACAGCTCGCGCCGCGACGTGCGGGCGATGTTCGAGGAGCAGGTCGCGTGGGCTATGGATGCCGACGTGGACTTCATCATCGCCGAGACGTTCTCGTACGGCGAGGAGGCGCTGATCGCGACCGAGGTCGTGAAGGCGGCCGGCGTGCCCGCCGTCGTCACGCTCGCGATGCACCAGGAGGCGACGACGCGCGAGGGCTGGTCGCC
>JBPCJB010000128.1:0-3311 GCA_051005735.1 Gaiellaceae bacterium
CCCAGTCGGAGCCGCGCGAGACCGAGGACGACCGCCCCACCGACGAGGAGGCGCTGATCGGCATAATCTCCGGCAGGATCGCGCAGCACCGGCTCGTGGAGCTAGAGTACCTGCAGGAGGGCGAGGAGACACCGACGAGCCGGCTCGTCGAGCCCTACCAGCTCATGCGCGAGCTCCCCTACTGGCGCGTGCACACCTGGGATCGGAACGCCGGCGACGCGCGCACCTACCGCGTCGACCGGATGCGCTCGGCGCGCCTCACCGACAAGAGCTTCGAGCCGCGCGAGGGCTTCGACCCGAACTACCTTCGCGACCCCGGGATCGCGCGCGTCTGGTACTCGCCTGAGGTCGCCCGCTGGAAGCGCGAGCGCGGCGCCCTGCCGCTCGCGGACGGATCGGCCCTCGGCGAGCTCGGCTTCAAGACCGAGGACTGGATCGTCGGAGAGATCCTGCACGACCGCGGTGAGGCCGTGGTGCTGGAGCCCGGCGAGCTGCGGAAGACGGTCGCGGCACGCGCCGCCGCGCTCCTGCGCGAGCTCAAGGTGAGCCGCGTCCGCGTTTCGTAGGCGGCCTCTAGGTCTCGGCGGGCAGCGTCAGCGTGAAGGTCGCGCCGGCGCCCGGACTGGAGTCGACGCGCAGGGTGCCGCCGTGGGCCTCGGCGAACGAGCGCGAGATGAAGAGGCCGAGCCCCGTACCGGGCTTGGCAGCCGCGACACCCGCGCGGCCGAACTTCTCGAAGATCAGCGCGTGATCCTCGAGTGGGATTCCCGGCCCGAAGTCGCGGACGCGCACCCGCACCGAGCCATTCCGCGCGCTCGCATCGAGCTCCACGGGGGCACCCGGCTCCGAGTACTTGATCGCGTTCGCGAGCAGGTTGTCCACGAGCTGGCGGAGACGATCGCGATCGCCGCGCACGTGGGGCAGAGCGGACGGAATCTCGACCTCGAGGCGGACTGAGTCCTGTCCGAGCTTCGCCGCCGCCGCCGCCTCGCGCAGGAGCTCCGCGAGATCGACGTCGCTGAACGTGTAGCCGAAGGTGCCGGCTTCGATCCTCGAGGTGTCGAGCACGTCCCCGACCAGATCCGAGAGCCTGCTCGTCTCGTCGCCGATCACCGCCAGGAACGCATCCCGCTGCTCTGTGCGCAGCTCTTGCCAACGCGTTTGCAGCGTCCGTGCCGAACCGATGACGGCCGCCATCGGGCTCCGCAGCTCATGGGAGACGAGCGAGACGAAATCCGCGCGGAGCGCCGAGAGGCGTCGTAGCTCCTCCACGGTCGTACGCTCCGCCTCGTAGGTGCGGATGTTCTGCACGGCCGCCGCGACGAAGCGACCAAGCAGGGACGCGAGCTCGACTTCCTCCTCCGCGAACGCCGCCCGCTCCGCCCGAGCGACCGACAGCGCTCCGATCGTTTGGGTTCCGAGCTGGAGCGGCGCGCTCACGCGCGATTGCAGCCCAAGTCGCAGCAGCCCCTCTTCCTCCGCGTACCGGCCTCCGCCGTGCTGATCTCGATACACCGTCTCCCCCTCGGCGATCCGCTCCAGGATCGAGCCGGCGAGCTCGAGCCGCGCCCCGGGGCCGTAGAACGAGTCCGCGCCGGCGCCGGCAGTCGCCATCACGCGGGCGCCCCCCTCCTCGAAGAGCAGGATCACGGCTCGGTCGAACGGGATCAGACCGCGAAGCTCGGCGATGAAGGCGCTGAAGGCCTGCTCGAGCTCGAGCGAGGAGCCGAGAGCCCGCGCGCAACGGCTGGAGGCCTCGAGCACGTCGACGCGCCGTCCGAGCTGGTCCCGGAGCCGTTCCGCGTCGTGCGCGCGGGCGCGCGCGAGCGCAGCCTGCTCGCGTTCTATCGTGACGAGCCGGCCGACGACGACACCCAGGACGACCGCGATCGCAACCCGGAGCACGACCGACTCGGGCTGGATGTCGAAACCGAACTCGCGCGAGCGCCAGATCTCCGCGAAGACGAGGATCGGGATCCCGGCGAGCGCGACCGTCAGGCCTCCGGCGACCCGGAAGAGCAGCGCGGCCTCGAGCACGACGAGGAAGAGCAAGGTGCGAAGCGGCTGGCCGTCCTCGTACGAGTAGACGAGGATCACCGCCGTCGTGAGCAGCGTGTCGAAGCCGAGGCCGATCAATGCCCCTGCGCGCCGCTGGACGCGTGGGGCGAAGGAGAGCGGGACGAACAGAGCAGCAACGAGAGCGTGGATACCGAGGATCGTCCAGGCGGCCGTCTCGTAGCCGGGCGGGAAATCGTCGCGCTCGTTCAGGAGTTGGACGACCGCCAGCGGCACGATCACGAGCCGAACGAACGCGAGCAGCCGGAGCACTCTCATCCCAGTCGCTCCGCGAGCCGTGCGAGCGACCACTGGGCGTGCTCACGCAGGAGCTCGTCCTCGTCGGCCGCGAAGCGCTCCAGCAGCGGCCGGTGCTCGGCGCCGCCGACGTTCCCGGCTGCGACGAGCGCGTTTCGGCGCAGGTAGCGCGAGTCGTTGCGCGGGACATAGAGGCGGTCGTAACGCTCGACCAGGGCCTCGCCGTCGGCCTCGAGCCAGTCGACGAGAGAGACGGTGGGCTCGGCTCCGTCCGATAGTGGCTCGTCGGCCCGGCGCTTCTCGATCCCGCGGTTCCAGGGGCAGACGTCCTGGCAGATGTCGCACCCGTAGACCGAGGCGCCGATCGCCTCCCGATACTCGGTCGGGATCGGCGCCGGCGCCTGAGTCCAGAAGGAGAGGCAGCGGTTCGCGTCCAGCGTCCCCGGCTCGTCGAGCGCGCCGGTCGGGCAGGCCTCGATGCAGAGGGTGCACGAGCCGCAGTCGGCGCCGAGCGGGACGGCGGCCTCGAGCTCGACGTCCGTGACGAGCGTGCCGAGCACGACCCACGAGCCGTGCCGCTGCGTGATCAAGAGCGTGTTCTTGCCGTAGAAACCGAGTCCGGCGCGGAAGGCCGCCTCCCGGTCGACGTGCTGGTTCGCATCGACGAGGACGCGGTAGGCGCCGCCGAGCCGACGGCCGAGCGCGTCGAGCTTGTCGCGCAGCTCCGCGTAACGGTCGCTCCAGGTGTAGCGGGAGAGCGTCCCCTCTCCGGGGCCGGCCTCGGGGCCCGGCGCGTAGTAGCAGAGTGCCGCAGAGACAACGGTGCGCGCGTCCGGCAGTAGCGTCTCCGGGTGGCAGGACTCCTCGGGCCGGGCCATCGTGAACCGCATCCCGGCGAAGAGCCCACGCTCGTTGCGCTCGCGGATGTGTCGCTCGGTCTCGACATAGGGCTCGGCCGGGGCCGCGCCGATCGCATCGAGGCCGAGCTCTTCCCCGAG
>JBPCJB010000129.1:0-5376 GCA_051005735.1 Gaiellaceae bacterium
GCCAGCAGCACCGAGCGCGCCCAAACCCTCCCCGTCTGGCTCAACCACTACAACTACGTGCGACCCCACGGCAGCCTCGGCCACAAGCCCCCAGGCTCACGACTGAACAATGTGGCTAGGAACTACATCTAGTCGTGAAAGACGATCGTCTTCAGCTCGGTCATCTCCTCGACCGCGTAGCGCGGGCCTTCCTTGCCGACCCCGCTGCCCTTGAGCCCGCCGTAAGGCATCAGGTCGGCGCGCCAGAGCGGTGACGAGTTGATGTGGATCGAGCCGCTGTCGACCTCGCGCGCGAAGCGGAGCGCGTGCTCGATGCTCGAGGTGAAGAGGCCGGCGCCGAGGCCGTACTCGCTGTCGTTCGCGAGCGCGATCGCCTCGTCGATCCCGCTCACCGGCGTCAGCGCGACGGCGGGTCCGAACAGCTCGCCGCGCGAGAGCTCCATCGCCGGATCGACGTCGCCGACGACCGCCGCCGAGACGACCGCGCCGTCACGCTCGCCGCCGACGAGGAGCGTCGCGCCGCCCTCGACAGCGGTACGGATCGTCCGCTCGACCCGCTCCGCTTCGGCCTCCGAGATCACAGGCCCCAGTCCCGTCGCGTCGTCGAGTGGGTGCCCGGTGCGAAGCCCCTCGACGAGCGGCGTCAGCACTTCGACGAAATCCGCGTAGACCTCCCGGGCCACGAGCACGCGCTGCACCGAGATGCAGACCTGGCCCGCGTTGACGTAGCCGCCCGTGAGCGTCGCGCCCGCGACGTGCTCGAGATCGGCATCCGGGAGCACGATCAGGGGGCAGTTGGAGCCCAGCTCGAGCGAGAGCCGCTTGACGCCGGCGACGCGCGTGATCTGCTCTCCGACCGCGGTCGAGCCCGTGAAGCTGAGCTTGCGCACCCGCGGATCGGAGCAGAGGACATCGCCGAGCTCGCCGCCGGGTCCCGTCACGCACTGGAGCGCGTTCTCCGGGAGGCCCGCCTCGAGCAACGCGCGGGTGAGGAAGAGGGCCGTCAGCGGGGTCTGGCGGGCGGGCTTCAACACCACGGCGTTCCCGGCCGCGAGCGCCGGGCCGACCTTGTGGACGACGAGCAGCGCCGGGTAGTTGAAGGGCGTGATCGCGACGACGATCCCGCACGGCTGGCGCAGCGTGAAGGCGAGCTTGCCGGCGCCGTTCGCCGACGCGTCGACCGGGACGGTCTCGCCGTGGAGGCGCGCGCCCTCGACGCCCGAGAGCCGAAGTAGATCGGCGATCCGGCCGGCCTCGCCGCGCGCCTCCGTGAGCGGCTTTCCGACCTCGAGGGCGATCGTCCGCGCCAGCTCCTCGACCGAATCCTCGACGAGCCCGGCGGCGCGGCGGAGGATCTCGTTCCGCTCCCAGGCGGAGAGGCGGCGCATCGCGGCCGCGCCGTCGACCGCCGCGTCGATCGCCGCGCGCGCGTCGGCGGCGGTCGCAACCGGCACCGACCCGACGACCTCGCCGTCGAATGGGTTTCGCACGTCCTCTTGGCGCTCGCCCCCGCGCCACTCGCCGGCGACGTACATCTCCATCAGGCGTCCTCTTCGAGCGGCACGAAGCCGTCCTGTCGCGCGACCGCCATCCCGGCGCGCACCCAGGTGACGCACGCGCGCGTGTTCGGGATCCCGTCGACGATCACGAGGCAATCGAAGCAGACGCCCATCCCGCAGTAGACGCCGCGCGGCTCGCCGCTCCGCGTGAAGCGCGTCGCGAGGTGGCCTTCGGCGTAGAGCAGCGTCGCCACGCTCTCGCCCTCGTACGCGGTCACCGGGCGGCCGTCGAGCGTCAGCGTCACCGCCGCGCCACGCTCGAGCCCAGGCTGGAGGGGTAGGCGCGCGCCCATCAGTAGCGCGCCTCGACGAAGGAGACGTAGTTGCCGTCGGGCTCGGCGAAGGCGACGGAGCGCCATTCGCGACCACCGCCGAGGTCGATCGTCTGCGGCTCGCCGTGCACCTCGATCCCGTCGGCGCGCAGCTCGGCTCTGGCCGCCTCGATACTCGCGACGCGGATCCCGAAGTCCATCGGGCCGAGATGGCCCCACTCCCCCCGGCAGTCGGGTCCGGGCGGGTCGAGGACGACCGGCTCGATCGCCGCTCCCTGCGGCGCCATCGGCATCGTCATGTGCTGTGCGGGCAGGTTCGCCGGGTCGTACCAGGGCGCCTCGTACCACGGGGCCATCGGGTCGAAGAAGTCGACCGACTCGAAGAGGAGCTCGGTAAACCCGAGCCGCTCGTAGAACGCGCGCGTCCGCGCCATCTCCGTGACTCCGAAAGCGACGTGATTGACACCCTCGGCACGGGCCGGGCCGGGAAGCGAGCGCCAGAGGCCCGTCCACTCGATCAGCTCGAGCTTGGTGCCCCAGGGATCGGCGACGTAGGAGATGTCGAGGGCGATGTCGTGCGGTAGGACCGCGGCGCTCTGCGCCGGCATCAGCTCCTCGCAGCCGGCGGCGACGAGCGCGGTGTGCACCTCGCCGACGTTCCGGCCGTGGAGGCAGATCTCGCAGACCCCGACCTCGCCCCACGCCTGGCCCTCGGGCGCAGCGGGCGGCCCCTCACCGTCGAGGACCTGGACGAGCTTGACGCCGCCCGGGCCGATCGGGGTCGCGCCGCTCGACTCGAGCATCGCGACGCGGGCGCGGGGCGCGCGGCCGGCGAACGCCTCGATCCCCGTCAGCTCGCCCGTCCAGTCGAAGAGCACGCGGTCGAAGCCGACGTGCCGTCCGTAGAAGGCGATCGCCTCCTCGATGTCGCCGACTCCGACACCCACGTGGTCGACTCCCTGGAACGTCACGACTCGACCTCCGCCCGCTCCGCGAGCAGGCCGGCCTCGACGAGCGCGCCGCGCATCGCCTCGATGCTCGCTTCGTCGGTCACCGGCATCCGCGGCGGCCGCACGGTCGGGCCGATGGGCTGGCCGAGAAGGCCCATCAACGCCTTGAGCTGGCTCTGATAGGCGCCGTACCGACCACCCCAGCCGCCCGGAAGCCAGAGCTTTGGGAAGAGCTCGTCCGTGCGCCGGGCATGCTCGCGCGCGAAGTCGAGATCGCCGCGCCAGACTGCCTCCCAGAACTCGGCGTCGGGCCTGCCCCAGAGCGAGCCGCCGCCGATGAAGCCGTCGCCTCCGACCTCGAGCAGGAGGTCGAGCCCCGCCTCGGACATGAACGGCCCGATCACCCGGACGCGGTCGACGATCCTCCGCGTCGTCTCGGCGAACTGCTCGAAGCTCGGCGTCGAGTCCTTGATCGCGACCACGTTGCCGATCTCGACGAGCCGCTCCGCGAGCTCGGCGTCGATGTCGACGGCGGTCCCGTGCGGCCAGTTGTAGATCATCACGGGTCCGTCCACGGCGCCCGCGAGGTCGCGGTAGTAGCGCACCGTCTCGTCGGGATAGGTCTTCGCGTAGGGCGGCGGCGTCGAGCCGATCCCGTCGGCGCCCGCCGCGAGCGCGTGGCGGCCGAGCTCCGCCGCCTCGCGCGCCGTATAGGCGGTGCAGCCGATCACGATCGTCAGCCGTCCCGCGACCGCGTCGATCGCGTTCTCGGCCACGAGCCGGCGCTCCTCCGGGCTCTGCGAGAACCACTCGCCGGTGGTGCCGTTGACGAACACGCCATGCATCTCCTCGTCCGCGTACCAGTCGAGGAGCGCGCGATGCGCCTCGGCGTCGTAGCTCCCGTCCTCGGCGAACGGGGTCGGGCAGGCAGGCCAGTACCCGCGCCAGTCGACATCGTCTCTCGTCATCGTCACCTCCGTCAGGTCGTCGGTTGGCCGACCGGTGTGCGATCGGCCGAGTACTGGGGCGGGATCGTGGCCCGTCCCGTGGCGAGCTCCTCGGCTAGGAGCTGGGCGAGCAGCGGGCTGAGCGTGAACCCGGTCGTCGCGATCAGCGTATGGAATCCGGGCAGCCGCGCCGACTCGCCGACGATCGGCGCCAGGTCCGCTGTGAAGGCCATCACGCCCGACCAGGTGCGCACGATCCGCACCCTGGCGAGCAGCGGGAGAACGCGCACGGCGACGGCGACGTTCCCGGCCGTGCTCTCCCAGGTCGTCGAGAACCGTCCGGGCGGCGGCTCCGGATTCGCGGGCCAGCCCCCGCCGATGATGAACGTGCCGGTCGTCGACTGCTTCAGCGTCAGCCGGCGGCCGATGTGCTGGACCATCGGCTCGAGCACGCGCTCGCGCGGCTCGGTGACGTTCAGGTGGAGGCCCTCCGCCCGGATCGGGAGTCGGAGGCCGACGAGCGCGCCGACCTCGTTCGCCCAGGCGCCCGTCGCGTTCACGACGCGGTGGGCGCGAATAGAACCTTGTGTTCCAGAAACATGCGCGCTCCCGTCCGCGGTCGTGCCCACCGTGAACCGGCGGGCACCGCCGTCGGGGTCGACCTCGATCCTCGTCACCTCCGCATGCGTCCTCAGCTCGGCGCCCGCGTCGGCCGCGCGGGCGGCGAAGAGCGGCGCGGCCAGCATCGGGTTCGCGTGGCCCTCATCGGGGCACCACGTCGCACCGAGCAGGTCGTCGGCCAGGTAGGGCGCGAAGTCGCGCAGCTCCTCGCCCTCGAGCACGTGCGTCTCGAGCCCGGCCCCCTCCTCGAGCTCGCGCTTCTCGTGCAGGAGCCGGAGCTCTTCGGCGGTCTCGGCGACCATGAGACCGCCCGTGATGTGGATCTCGAGCGAGCCCGCGAGCTCTTGCTCGAGCGTCTTCCAGACCTCCGCCGCCTCCGCGTGCAGGCGCACCTCCGTCTGCAGCCGCTCTCGCACGTTGCCGGTCTCGAGCGCGGTCAGTTGGTGAAGCGCGATCTGGAAGTGGAAGCTGCCGGCATTCGTGCCCGAGGCCTCGCGATTCAGCTCCGCTCGCTCGACGAGCACGCACTCGACTCCGGCGCGGGCGAGGTAGTAGGCGAGCGCGGTCCCAGCGAGGCCGCCGCCGACGATCAGGACATCGGTGCTCTCCGGGAGGGGCGAGCGAAGCGCGCTCGCCGACGGCCAAGCCGGAGGGTTGTCAGCTCTCAACGGTGAAGAAGCCTCCGTCCTCGAGGCTCGCGTCGGCGACGGCGCCGATCGGCACCGGGCGCACGGGCGGCCGGGCCGTCGCGACAGGCAGGCTCGCGAGCGCGCCGCCATGTCGGAGCGCGAGCGCCGCCGCGATCTGACGCTGGCAGTTCCGGCCCTGACAGAGCCCCATCCCGGCACGGGTGAGCGACTTGACGACGTTGACGTCGTCGGTTCCCTCGCTCGCCTCGACGAGCGCCCCGGCCGTGACCTCCTCGCAGCGACAGACGACCGTCTCGGGAGTGGCGAGCTCGTAGATCCCCGGCCCGAGGGCGTGCAGGCGCCCGAGTGCCCGGCGAAACGCCTCCTTGCGCCCGAGT
>JBPCJB010000130.1:0-6693 GCA_051005735.1 Gaiellaceae bacterium
GTGTTCGGAAGCAGCTCGTCCCCCACGGAGTCGACGTTCTTCGCCTCCTGGAAATCGGCCGCCTCGGCCGAGAGCGTGCGCTTGCCCGCCTTCAGCGCCGGCGCTGCGCGAGAGAGCGGGAAGAGCGCGATCCCGGAGCTCGGGTCGTAGGCGGCGGCCCCGATCAGCGTCCGTCCGTAGGCGATCGCCAGCGAGTACGGGTTGACACCGGCGCCGTCGTCGAGGACGCGCAGTGCGATCGTCGGACGGCCGGCGGAGACGCGCGCCGTGATCAGCCCGAGGAGCGGTGGCTCGACGTCGTTCACCCAGGCGCGGAGCACGTACTGCCCGCCCTGCGAGCGCCCGGTGAAGGGGTCGCGGCCGGAGTCGACCGAGACGTAGTAGCTCTTCGTGCGTGGAAAGACCGTGCCCGCGGCGCCGATGTCGAGCGGATAGTCGATCGTCAGGTTGTTCACGTTCACCGGGGTGCCGGCGTAGCCCTGGGCGTCGTTCTCATCGGGCGAGCCGAGCACCCAGGGATGGATCAGCGAGCCGGGAGACGACACGATCACGGCCGCCCCGAGGTTGACGGCCGGCTCGTCGATCCGGATCCGGTAGAGGGTCTCGCCGCCGCTCTCGGTCACGGGCGGGCCGGTGTAGCTCGCGGCTGGGCCGAACGCGGCCGCGGGATACTTGTAGACGGACGCCCGCGAGGCGCCCTTGCGGGTGTCGCCCGTCTGGATGAGGCGGAGGGGCACGACCGGCGCCGACTCGAGCCCCGGCCGCGTGACGAGGAGCGCGTAGGGCACCTTGCGGACGTCGTCGCCACGACGGAGGAGCAGGAAGCCGTACGCCTCGCCGGCGACCGCGTTGCCTGCGGCGCGTGCCGTGACCGGGACGATCAGCTCCCCGCTCGGAGCGATCGAGACGCTGCCGGGCACCTCGATCGTGAGACCCGCCGGCTGCGCCTGCGCCTTCAGCTCGAGAGACCAGGCGCCCGCGCCGCCGCCGGCATCCGAGAGGGTGAGGAGCAGCGATCGCGATGCCCCGCCGCGGTTCACGTTCAGGTCGCCGAAGGAGAGCGAGACGGGATCGGTGAAGAGCTTCGGATCGTTGGCCGCGACGACGTTCGCGAGCCCGCTGCCGGAGAGGAGCACAGGCGCCTCGATCGAGCGCGCAGTGTCCGCCCAGGCGGGGCCTGCGGTCGACACGAGCGCCGATTTCAGCTGGCGGGGTGACCAGCCGCGATGCCGCTGAAGCAGAAGCGCTGCGGCGCCCGCCACGTGCGGCGCGGACATGCTCGTCCCGTCGAAGACGGCGAACGGGCCGCCCGCGATCGGGAGCGTCGCCGAGAGGATCGCGCCGCCCGGGGCTCCGACGTCCGGCTTCAACTGATGTCCGAACGGAGTCAACCCGCCGGACGAGAAGCTCGTGACGACGCCGCTACGACCGGTGGGCAGCTCCTGCGGATCGCTCCCGATCCGAACGGGAGCGCGTCCGCCCTGGCCGGCGAGGTACGTCCGCAGGCGGGCGCCGTCGAGGTCGGAGATCATCCCTGCCGGAACGGCGAGCGGGATCGGAATCCCGTTTGCCTCGCCGGGGCGGTTGTCGACGAGCACGATCCCGATCGCGCCGGCCGCCTTGGCTCGTGCGGCCTTGAGCACGAAGACGCAGTCGCCGCGTGACACGAGGGCGATCGCGCCGGTCAACGAGCCTGCGGGAAGCGGCGACGCGCCCCCGTTCAGGTTGCCGGGAGGCCCGCAGAGGTTGCGCGGAACCGGGGTACCGCTGACCGAGACGATCGAGCCGACGTCGACGAGCGGCTGGTCGCGCGCGGCCCAGGCCGCAGCGCCATTGCCGTTGAAGGGGATTCTGGTCACACTCTCCGGCGCTTCGGGCACGGTCACTGAGAGCGCCGGAGCGAACACGTGGGTATTCGAGAGCGCGGCCACCGAGATCGCGTCCGGCGCGGTACCGGGCGAGCCGGTCGAGCCAGGCCCGTAGTCGTCGCGGTCGTTGCCGGCCGAGATCACCGGGACGACGCCTGCGGCGGAGACGTTGCGGACGGCCTCGATCAGCGCATCGCTGGCCGGATCCGTCTGCGGCCCGCCGCCCGAGAAGTTGATCACGTCCATCCCGTCGCGCACGGCGGACTCGAACGCGGCCACGATCTCAGGCGTGTTGCCGACGTGGCCCACGAAGGTCGGGACGTTGAAGACGCGGTAGTTGCCGACCTGGGCGCGCGGCGCGACGCCCGCCAGGCCCGTGACCTGCGGGTGATCGCGACCGGCAGGCGCCGTCGTGCCCGCGTTGCCCGCCGCGATCCCGGCGACGTGGGTTCCGTGGAAGGAGGCCTTGGGATCGACCGCGAGCCGGCTCGCCTCGTCCGCGCCGACTCCGACGAACGAGCGCGCGACGATCACCTTCGGCGTCGTCCACTTGGCGCCGCCCTTCGGGAACCCCTCGGGATAGCTGAAGCCAGCCGGGTTGAAGAAGCGGTTCTTCGGGTCGATCCCATCGTCGACGATGCCGATCTTGATCCCCTCGCCGCTCCCGCCGCCGGCCGTCGCGAGCGCGCCTGCGCCGATCACGTCGGGCCCGCGGTTGAGGGCGAGCGAGTAGCGGAGGCTGGGATAGAGCTTGTGCGCGAACGAGAGCCGGGCGGCGGCCGGCAGCTTCTTGACGGGGATCTCCACGGCCATTCCGTTCAGGAGCAGCGTGTAGTGACGGCTGACCGTCGCGGATGGAATCACTTGGCGAAGCGTCGCCTCGGCTCGCTTTTGGGCGGCGAGGAGGGTGGCGACGTAGGCCTTCGACGACGCGCTCTGGACGTTCAGGCGGCGTGTCGCGCTGCGGGCTGCGAGCGAGCGCGACCAGGCGGCGAGCGGAGGCTGCGCGAGGGTGAGGATCACGCTTACGCGGCCCTTCCGGTGCGCCGCCGGAACCTGGATCGTCCCGGCCCGCACACGCGGGAGCTCGAGCTCGCCGTGGGTTCGCCGGATCGGCTGGAACGCGGCCGCGGCGGAGGACGCGACGGCGAGCGCCAGGCCGAGCGAGAGAAGCGCTACGAGCCTGCGCACGACCGCAGAGTAGCCAAGGTTTTCCCCGGCTGCCGTAAACTCGCGGCCGTGTCCCGCTTCGCCGGCAAGCGCGCCCTCGTCCTCGGCGTCGCGAACAAGCGCTCGATCGCCTGGGCGATCGCGAAGCGCCTCGCCGACGAGGGCGCGGAGCTCGCGTTCACCTTCCAGGGCGAGCGGATCGAGGGCTCGGTGCGCGACCTCGCCGGTACGGTCGACTCGAAGCTCGTCACCGCCTGCGACGTGCGCTCGGACGAGGATGTCGCGCGTGTCTTCGACGAGGTCGGCGAGCTCTGGGACGGCGGCCTCGACCTGCTCGTCCACTCGGTCGCCTTCGCCGCGGCCGAGGACCTCGAGGGTCGCTTCACCGACACCCCTCGCGACCGCTTCTGGATGGCGGTCGACATCAGCGCCTACTCGCTCGTCGCGACCGCGCGCGCGGCGGAGCCATTGATGGCCGCCCGTGGCGGCGGCTCGATCGTGACGATGACCTACCTCGGCGGTGAGCGCGCGGTGCCGCACTACAACGTGATGGGCGTCGCCAAGGCGACTCTCGATGCCTCGGTCAAGTACCTCGCGTGGGATCTCGGGGAGCAGTCGATCCGGGTCAACGCGGTCTCGGCCGGGCCGGTGCGAACCCTGGCCGCCCGCTCGATCTCCGGGTTCACGGAGATGGAGCGGATGTTCGAGGAGCGCGCGCCCCTCCGCCGCCACATCGACGCCGGCGACGTCGCCTCAGCCTCGGCGTATCTGCTCTCGGACGACGCGAAGAGCGTGACCGGGACGACGCTCTACGTCGACGCCGGCTATCACGCGATGGGCATGTGAACGCGTAGGTGCCGGAGGAGACCAAGAAGGAGAAGCTGGAGCGTGAGCACGGTGAGCTGCTCGAGGAGCTCCGCTCGCTGATCCCGGCGGAGGTGCTGTTCGGCTTCCTGCTCGCGATTCGCTCACGGAGAAGTTCGACACGCTGACGCTCGTGCAGGAGCGCGTCTACTACGCGACGCTGCTCTCGACCGCGTTCGCGCTCGTGATGCTGCTCGCCCCGGCCGCATTCCATCGGATCCGCTTCCGCGAGGGTGACAAGGAGGTGATGTTGCGCAAGGGCAACCGGGAGGCGATCGTCGGCACCGGCGGAATCGCGCTCGCCTTCACGGGCGTGCTCTTCCTGATCACCGACCTGCTCTTCAGCCTTCCTTGGGCGTTCGTGGTCGCGGGGATCTTCTTCCTGCTCGCTGCCTGGCGCTGGTGGCTGATCGCCCTCTTCCGGGAGTCGAAGGAGAGCTAGCGTCCATAGACGGCGACCGGACCGTCGCGTTCGAGCAGCCGCCAGCCTGCCCGCTCGAGCGCTGCCTCCGCTCGGTTCGCGCAGCCCGGGCCGAAGTAGCCGCTCTGCTCGTAGAGGCCGTGGTGGACGGCGACGAACGCGATCGCTGCCGAGACCTCGCCGCGCCCGCAGGAAAGAGGACGCAGCATGCGGGCGAGCCGGTCGGCCTCCGTCGGACCGACCGTTGAATAGCCCTGCGGGCGCTCGCGCGGCGACTGCATCGCGTAGGCGAGGTAGACGCTGCCGTAGTGCGTGTCGGGCCGAAAGACGGGCAGCTCGAACAGGCGGCCGTCCGTGCGCATCGCCGCGTAGGCGCGGTTGTGCTCGTCGGCGGCGACGGCTGCGAAGACCGGTACACGTAGATCGATAGCGAGCGCGACGAGCACAACGGCGACGAGCGGGGCTCGACGGATGCGAGCGACGGCGAAGGCGGCGAGCGCGGCGAGCGCGAGGCAGGCAACGGGCATCACCCGCTCCGGCACGCGCGGGTAGTGGAGCGGCGGAAAGACGTGCCAGAGCGGCGCGTAGAGCGGCGTCGTCGTCCCCAGCGCGAGCAGGATCGGGATCACCGCCGCAAGCCCGAGCACGCTCGCGAGCGAGCGCCGCCGGCGCCACAGGAGCGCCAGCCCCGCGAGCGCGAGCAGCGGCAGGAGCCAGCCGAGGAAGACGAAGCGCTCGACTCCGGCGGCGAGGGTTCGGTCGACGAGGTCGCTCCAGGAGGCGGAGTAACGGTCGACCGAGCTCAACGTGCGGCCGCCGCCGGCGATCGAGCCCTCGATCACGAGCTGCTGCACGGCGAACCCGGCGAGCACCGCCGGCAGCGCGAGGAGAGCGGAGCGCCGAAGCCCAGGTAACAGTCTGTTACTTGGGTTCCTGATCCACGCATATGTCACGACCAGCGGGATCGCGCCGAGCGCGAGGTGCGTCTGGCCGGAGAGCGGGATCGCGGCGAGGACGAGCGCGGCGCCCAGCATGTGGCGGCGCTCGACGAGCAGCAGGCTGAAGGGCAGCAGGAGCGAGATCGGCCCGAGCAGGTGACCGGTGCTCTGCGCGACTCGGTAGGGAGCGAGCGCAAACGCTAGCCCGCCCACGAGCGCGGCTCCGCGAGGAAGCCCGAGCTCGCGCAGCCACCACGTCGTCAAGGCGCCGGCCGCGACGAACGTGAGCAGGAGGAAGACGTTGTACGCCGCCACCGCGCCGAGGAGCGCGTGCAGTGGCCAGTAGACGAAGCCGAAGAGCCAGCCCTGGAGGTTGATCGCCGAGTCGGCCTCCGGCTGGAAGGAGTAGGGGTCGAGCCACGGCGCTCCGGCATTCGCGAGCTGGTGCCCGGGAAGCCAGAGCGCCCAGCCGAGCTGGAGGTGGTCGCCCGCGGCGGTCTCGCCGAAGCCCGCGCTCGGCCGCGCGAGATAACCGTCTCCGAGACCGCGCACCGCCGGCCAGGTCGCGAGAAAGGCGGCGGCGGCGCCGAGTGCGAGTGCCGCGGCTACAAAGCCTGGACGGCTGCGAGCAACTCGTCGAAGCGGGGCACCTCGGAGTCCGCGTAGCGCCACGTTCCGCGCACCGTACCGTCCTCGCCGACGAGGATCGCCGCCCGCTCGGGCACGTCCGCGTGGCCGCGCCACTCGCGCGCGATCTCGAGCTCCCGCGTGAGGTCGCCGTTCCAGTCGGAGAGGAGCGGCGTCGAGATCCCGAGCGCCTCCTTCCAAGCGCGGTGCGAGTACGCGGAGTCACGCGAGACACCGAAGACGCGAATCCCGGCGGCGGCGAGCTCGGGCTCTCTGTCACGCAGGAGTAGGAGCTCCTGCGTTCAGGTGCCCGACCAGTCGAAGAGGTAGAAGATAAGCAGGATCGGGCTCTCGAGCGCAAGCTCCTCGAGCTCGACGGGCTCGCCGTTCTCGCGCCAGACCATCGGCGGAAGCTACCGGAGCCGCACGTGCAGGTGATTGTCGTGGTGGGTGAGCGGCTGCACGACCGCCGGTGGGCCGGTGAGCCCGGTGCTCGGGCCGACGAAGACGTACCTCGCGCCGGCCCGCACGAAGCGGTCGACGAGATCCTGGGCGAGCGCGCGGTCGATCTGCGCCACAACTCTCGGCGGTCGTTCTCGCCGATCGAGACGCGGGTAGTAGAGATCTGCGTCCAGCCCGTTCTGGTGCGAGGCGTGACCGGGTCGCCCGTAGCGAACACCGAAGTCGCCGCCTCCGGGCCGGCTCAGATCGCCGATTCCGATCCGGGGTGCGTCTGGATGAGCCGCGGCGAACTCCGTGAGCACGCGCATCAGGGTGCGCACGAGCCGGTCGCTGCCGACGCGCC
>JBPCJB010000131.1:0-9632 GCA_051005735.1 Gaiellaceae bacterium
GCGCGATAACCAGGCTTCGCTACGCCCCGTAGGTCGGAAGTCTAGCGCGAAGCTCCTGCTCAAACGGAGAGGCGCTTGTAGAGCCGGTCGATCAGGTCCGGCCTCGTCTGCAGCCGGTCGGTGATCAACCGGAGGCGGTACTCCTGGACGTGCTCCGGATCGACCTCGAGGGCGGCGGCGAGCCGTTCGACGACGTCCTTCGAGGGGACGGGGCGATTGCCGTGAACGAGGTGGTTGAGGTAGCCGGCCGAGAGTTGGGTTTTCCCGGCGAGGCCGCGATAGGTGAGACCCGAGTCCGCCATGAGCTGCTCGATCGTGGCGCCGAACGGGAGGTCGCTGTACTTCTTCCGTCGGGTCATCAGCTCCCGACTACCCGTTTTCCAACGTCCAAACGCTCGATCCGCTCGTCCGCTCCGGTCGCTCGGGAGCGGAGATCGACCGCCCCGTCGGCGAGGCTTTTTCTGCCGACTACGATCCGAAAGGGGCAGCCGATCAGGTCCGCATCCGCGAACTTCTCGCCGTGCCGGAGGTCGCGGTCGTCGAGCAGCACGTCGAGTCCCTCGGCGACCAGCGAACCGGCAACCTCGTCGGCAAGAGCCAGGATCTCCGCGTCGCCGCCGGCAAGCGCGAGTACCTGCACGTCGTACGGCGCGATCGCCGCCGGCCAGACGATCCCGTTCTCGTCGTGGTGCTGCTCGACCGCGGCGGCCATCATGCGGGCCGGGCCGATCCCGTAGCTGCCCATGACCACCGGCCGCTCCTCCCCGTTCTCGTCGAGGAACCTCGTCCCGAGCGGTTCGGAGTAGCGGGTGCCGAGCTTGAAGATGTGCCCGAGCTCGATCGCCGTCTGGAAGCCGAGCGTTCCACCGCAATGGGGGCAGCTGTCGCCTTCCTTCGGCTGGCGGATGTCGGCGAAGCGCGGCTCGAAGTCTCGGCCGGCCTCGACGCCGCGCAGGTGGAACCCGGTCTTGTTCGCCCCTGCGACGAACTGGCCGTCGCGCAGCGTCTCGTCCGCAACGATCTCGCCGGCGAAGCCGACCGGCCCCAGCGAGCCGCCCTCGGCCCCGAAAGCCGCGAGGATCTCCTCGTCGGTCGCAAGCCGGAAGTCGGCGCCGAGCGCCGTGACGAGCTTCGACTCCTCGAGCCGGTCGTCGCCGCGCAGGAGCGCGAGGACGACCGCGCCGTCCTGCTTCGTCACCGGCATCGCCTTCGACGTTGCGGCGAGATCGATTCCGAGGCTCTCCGCGAGCGCCTCGCAAGTCTTGATGTCTGGCGTCTCGATCTCGGCGGGCGCCTCGAGGCGGGCGGGAGAGCGGGGCCCACGTGGCACCGAGCGAGCAACCTCGAGGTCTGCGGCAAAGTCGCCGTTCTCGCAGGTGACGAGCGTGTTCTCGCCCGAGCCCGATGGGGCCAGGAAATCGAACGACTCGCTCCCGCCCATCATTCCGGACTCGGCCTCGACACAGAACACCTCGATTCCGCTTCGCTCGAAGATGCGCTCGTAGGCGCCGCGGTGGAGCTCGAAGCTCTTCGCAAGCCCCTCTTCGTCGCGGTCGAAGGAGTACGAGTCCTTCATGATGAACTCGCGCAGCCGCAGTAGGCCCCCTCGGGGACGCGGCTCGTCGCGCTCCTTGATCGAGAAGTGGTAGAGGATCTGTGGTAGCTGCCGGTAGCTCTGGAGCTCGCGCGCGTGGAACGTGACCGTCTCTTCGTGTGTCATTGGCAACACGTAGTCGCGCCCGTTTCGGTCCTTCAACCGGAAGAGCTCCGGGATGTGATCGCGCTTGGTGTGCTGCCAGAGCTCGATCGGCGTCAGCACGGGCATCAGCATCTCCTGGCCGCCGATCGCGTCGATCTCCTCGCGGACGATCTGGACGCACTTCTGGTGGACGCGCCAACCAAGCGGCAGGAAGCTCCAGACCCCGGCCGTGACCTGGCGGATGAAGCCGCCGCGGACGAGCAGCTTGTGCGACGCAGCCTCGGCGTCCGCCGGCGCGTCGCGCAGGGTCGGCAGGAAGAGCTGGGAAGCGCGGTGCAGCACGGTGCTGAGGTTATCCACGAAAGACGCGTAGACGTGGCGTTACCTATCCCCGCACCGCACGTCCGGGCTTCGGCTCTCAGTCGAGCGGGATCAAGGAGGCCTCGGCCATCGCGAGCGCGGCCGGCTTCGCCATCTTCAGCCGCTTCGGGCGCGGCATCCCGGCCTCGATCCAGCGGTCGATCTCGACGAAGAGCTCGTCGATCAGCGTCTCGGAGGAGACCTTCTTGAGCACGCGCCCGTGCGCGTAGAGGAAGCCCACGTCCCGGCCGCCGGCGATTCCGAAATCCGCGTCGCCCGCCTCCCCCGGTCCGTTCACGGCGCAGCCCATTACCGCGACTTCGAATGCCTCGGGATAGGCCTTGAGACGCTTCTCGACTACGACGGCGAGGTTCTCGACGCCCACGTTGTCGCGGCCGCACGAGGGGCACGAGATCATCACGGGGCCACGTTCCCGTAGACCGAGCGCCTTCAGGATCTCGAATGCGGCCTCGACCTCCTTGACCGGGTCGGCTGTGAGGGAGACGCGGATCGTGTCGCCGATCCCGTCCACGAGCAGGGCGCCCATGCCGACGGCGCTCTTGATCGAGCCGGAGAACGGCGTCCCGGCTTCCGTGACGCCGAGGTGGAGCGGATAGGGAACCTTGTCCGCCAGCATCCGATAGGCGCGGATCATCGTCGGCACGTGGCTCGACTTGACGGAGATCTTGAAGTCGCGGAAGTCGAGCTTCTCGAGCAGCTCCACCTCCTCCAGGGCGGCCTCGACGAGCGCCTCGGCCTGGTCGGCCTGCGCGAGCTCTGCGAGGTGCTTCGGGAGCGAGCCGGAGTTGGCGCCGATCCGCATCGGAATCCCAGCTTTCCTCGCCGCCTTCACCACGAGCTCGACCTTGTCCGGCCCGCCGATGTTGCCGGGATTGATCCGGACGCTCGCGACCCCGGCCTCGATCGCCTTCAATGCGAGCGAGGCGTTGAAGTGGATGTCCGCGATCACCGGCAGCGGCGAGAGCCGGACGATCCTCTTCAGCGCCTCGGCGTCCTCGAGCTTCGGGACGGCGCAGCGAACGATCTCGCAGCCGGCGGAGGCGAGCGCGGCGATCTGCGCGGTCGTCGCCTCGACATCGTGCGTCGGCGTGAGCGTCATCGACTGGACGACGACGGGCGCGCCGCCCCCGATCGCGACGTTCCCGACCAGGATTCCGACGCTCGAGGCCATCGTCTACAGGGTAGCGGCGGCCTCGTCCAGAAGAACTGGCTTGTGTTGGATCAACACAAGCTTCGGCGACTGCTCAGCTCCCGAGTCGGCCGATGTCGTTCGTGAGGCCGATGAAGAAGAGAAGCAGGACGAGCGCGATCCCGACGACAGAGACGCGCTCGTAGACCTCGCGTGCGACCGCCTTCCCGCGGATCCCCTCGAGCAGCGAGAAGGCGATGTGGCCACCGTCGAGCGGCAGCAGCGGCAACAGATTGAGGAGCGCGAGCGAGAGGCTGATCAGCCCGAGCACCCAGAGGTACGACTCCGCGCCGCGCTCGACCGCCTGGGAGGAGCCTTGGACGATCCCTACCGGGCTGGAGATCTCGCCCCGGCCCTCGCCGGTCACGAGTCGCCCGATCGAGGCGCCGATCGCCTTCGTCACGATTCCGGTGACGCGGATTGCCTGCCACGTCGAGTCGACCGGGCCGAGCGCCTCGCCGCGCAGCGCGAAGCCGAGGCGGAATGCTCCGTCCGTCAGCTCCGGCCGCACCGGCCCGAGCTCGACCGGCTCGCCGCCGCGGACGACGGTGAGCGTCAGCTCCTCGCCCTCGGAGCCCGAGATGCGCTCGGGGATCTGGCTAGGCGAGTCGATCGGGGCGCCTTCGATTGCGACGATCCGGTCGCCCGGCCGGAGATCGGCGCTCGCGGCCGGCGAGTCGGCCACGATCTCGTCGACCGTTTGCGTGGCGCGGCCACCGCCCGCCATGAAGAGTGCGGCGAAGAGGACAACCGCGAGGACAAGGTTGGCGCCCGGCCCGGCGAAGATGACGGCGACGCGCTTCCAGGTCGTCGCGCGCCAGTAGGCGTCCGGGCCGAGGGCATCGTCGACGTCGCCGACCCCGCGTTCTGCCGCCTTCTGCGCGAGCGGGGAGAGCTCTACGCGCTCGAGCTCAGCCGCGAGCTTGGCGACCGCCTCGCGAGAGTGCACGTGATCCTCGGCCGCGAGTCGCCGCCGCAGCTCCTCGACCGCGAGGCCGAGCGAGGGCTGCTCGGCGACGGCACGTCCGAAATGGACATCGAGATCGCCCGCGGCGGGCCGGTGCATTCCGGGGATCTTGACGTAGCCGCCGAGCGGAATCGCGCCGATTCCGTACTCGATCCCGTTCCGCGTCGTCTTCGCGAGCGCCGGCGGGAAGCCGATGTAGAACTTGCGCGGGTTCATCCCGACCGCGCGCGCGACGAAGAAGTGCCCGGCCTCGTGGATCAGGATCAGCAGACCGAGCCCGACGATAGAGATGAAGATGCTCATGCGACGGGCATTCCCTGCTCGGCCAGCCGACGGGCCTGCGCATCCGCCTCGACGAGCTCGTCGAGATCGCGGGCCGGTGCGCCGTCGGCGCCGTCGAGAGCAGCTTCGACCACGTCGGCGATTCCGAGGAACGGCAGGCGGCCCGCGAGGAAGGCGGCGACCGCGGTCTCGTTCGCCGCGTTGTAGACGCACGGATGGGTGCCGCCGAGCTCGCCGGCTCGACGAGCGAGCGCGAGGAGCGGGAACGTCTCGAGATCGGGGGCGGCGAACTCGAGCGTGAGTCCGCCTGCCAGGTCGAGCCGAGGGAGATCCGTGGCGGCGCGAGCGGGATAGGTCAGCGCCCACGAGATCGGCACTTGCATGTCCGGATAGCCGAGATGAGCGAGCGCTGCGCCGTCTCGGAAGCGGACGAGGCCGTGCACGATCGAGCTCGGCTGCAGGACGACCTCGAGCCGCTCGTAGGAAAGCCCGAAGAGAACGTGCGCCTCGATCAGCTCGAGCCCCTTGTTCGCGAGCGTGGCGGAGTCGACCGTGATCTTCGGACCCATGTTCCAGGTCGGATGGGAGAGCGCGTCCTCGACGGTCACTTCGGCGAGCTCCTCGCGGCGCCGACCGCGGAACGGTCCGCCCGAGGCGGTGAGCACGATCGACTCGACGCTCTCCCTCGCGCTTCGCTCCAGGCACTGGAAGACGGCGCTGTGCTCCGAGTCGACCGGCAGCAGCAGCCCGCCCCCGCGCTCGTGCGCGGCGAGGGCGAGGTCGCCGGCCGCGACGAGGCTCTCCTTGTTCGCAAGCGCGAGCATGATCCCGCGCTCGAGCGCCCAGAGAGTCGCGCCGATCCCCGCGAAGCCGACGACGGCGTTCAGGACGACGTCCGGCTCGGCCCGCTCGAGCAACTCGGTCAGGTCGCCGCCCGTCTGGACGTGCTCGACCCCCTGGCTCGCCGCCAGCTTCCCGAGGGCGCTCGAGCCGGACGCGAGCGCGCAGAGCTCGAGGTCGGGGGCTGCGTCGACGACTGCGATCGCCTGCTTGCCGATCGAGCCGGTGGCGCCTAAGAGAGCGACTCGCCGCACGCTCGACAGTCTAGGGGCCACGGCCGCCGGATCCTCGCCGCCGGGCTACGCGTAGCCGAAGGCGAGGATGACGTAGAAGGAAGCCACGGCGGCGAACAGGTGCGCGTCGATGCGGTCGAGCATGCCGCCATGCGCGCCGAGCAACCTCCCCGAGTCCTTCACCTGGAGATCCCGCTTCAACGCCGACTCGAAGAGGTCGCCTGCCGCCCCCGCAAGCGCGATCGCGCCCCCGAGCACGAGCGATTCCGGAATCGAGAGGAAGTCTTGCTCGTAGAGCGCGAAGAACACGACGGCGACCGCGACGGCGGAGCCCGCCAGGAAGCCCTCCCAGGTCTTTCCGGGAGAGAGGGTCGGCGCAAGCTTGCGACGCCCGATCAGGCGGCCGACCCCGTAGGCGGCGGTGTCGTCGGCGAAGACGGCGATGAGGACGGTGAAGACGGCGAGGCGGCCGTGCTCGGGAAGCCCGCGCAGGAGCAGCAGATGGCCGAGCCCGAGCGCGATCCACGCCACGCCGAGCACGGTGGAGCCGATCGTGATCGTTGCGGTCTGCCGCGTCTCCGCGATCCCATAGAGAACGAACGCGAGGAAGAGCGTGAGCGCGAAGCCGCAGATCATCCAGGCCGCACCGCCCAGCTCGGCTCCGAGGAGGGTGGCGATCGCTCCCGCGTAGCCGGCGAGCACGAGCGGACGCAGTCCTCGCGCCATCGCGTAGAGCTCGTGCAGGCCGATCAGGGCCGCCACGAGGGCGAGCGCGAGAATCCACCAGCCGCCGAGCCAGACGAGATAGAGCACGACCGGCAGGGCCACGATCGTGACCAGCAGGCGGGAGACGAATTGACTCATCTCAGCGGCCGCGTCGCGGCTCCGGCGAGCCTACGCCGCTCATCTGCCACCGTATCGTCGCCGGCGGCGCGCGAACTCGCCGAGGGCGTTCTCGAGTTCCGCGCGGCCGAAGTCCGGCCAGAGCGTGTCGACGAAGACGAGCTCCGAGTAGGCGCTCTGCCAGAGGAGGAAGTTCGAGAGGCGCAGCTCGCCGGAGGTCCGGATCAGGAGATCGGGATCGGGGAGGTCGGGCGCGTGCAGGCGAGCGGCAAGCCCGTCCTCGTCGATTTCACCGGCAGGAACGCCGTCCTCTACCAGCCGGCGCGCCGCATCGACGAGCTCGGCGCGACCGCCGTAGTCGAACGCGATCCAGAGGTCGAGTCGGTCGTTGCCCGCAGTCTCGGCCTCGAGAGCCTCCATTCGCACGCGCAGCGGCTCCGGCGCGCGATCCCGGCGGCCGAAGAACCTGCTGCGCACGCCCTGCTCGGCGAGGTCCGGCAGCTCCCGCTCGATTGTCTCGCCGAAGATCTCCATCAGGTCGTCGACCTCCTCGACGGGACGCGACCAGTTCTCGGTCGAGAAGGCGTAGACGGCGAGCGAGCCGATGCCGAGCTCGATCGCGGCCTCGACGGTTCGACGGAGCGCGCGCGTGCCGGCACGATGACCGTCCGCGACCGGCAACCCGCGAGCCTCCGCCCAGCGCCCGTTGCCGTCCATGATGATCGCGATGCTCCGGGCCGCGCCCAAAGCATCACTCGGTGAGTCAGCCAACGCTGTTGCCACGCCTGGAGGTTTGAGCGAGGCGCTCAAACCTCCATGATCTCTGTTTCCTTGTGCTTGATCAGCCCGTCGATCGTCTTCGTGTGCTCGTCCGTCAGCTTCTGCACCTGCGCCTCTCCGCGACGCTCCTCGTCGTCCCCGACCTCGCCGTTCCGGACGAGCTCCTCGAGGCCCTTCATCACGTCGCGCCGGACGTTGCGGATCGCGATCTTGCCGTCCTCGCCGTACTTGCGCACGACCTTGACGAGCTCCTTGCGGCGCTCCTCGGTGAGCTGTGGGATCGGCAGGCGCACGACCTTGCCGTCGTTCGAGGGCGTGAGGCCGAGATCCGACTCCATGATCGCCTTCTCGATTGCCTTGAGCTGGGTCGGATCGAAGGGCTGGACGGTCAGGAGGCGCGGCTCGGGGACGCCGATCGTCGCCATGTTCTTCAGCGGCGTCGGCGTGCCGTAGTAGTCGATCGTGACCCGGTCGAGCAGCGCGGCGGACGCGCGTCCGGTTCGGACGCTGTTGAACTCGGTGCGCGTCGTCTCGATCGACCGGTCCATGCGGCGGGTCGCGTCCTGGAGGAACTCCTCGATCGTTGCCATTCAGGCCTCCTTCATGGGAGTCGAGATGATCGTGCCGACGCGCTCGCCGCTTGCCACGCGGAGGATGTTGCCCTCGGTGAGCTCGAAGACGTGGATCGGGAGACGATTCTCCATGCAGAGCGAGAGCGCGGTCGTATCCATCACGCGCAGTCCCCGCTCGATCGCCTCGAGATGCGTCAGCTGGGGCAGGAAGACGGCGTCCGGATCGGTGCGCGGATCGCCGTCGAACACGCCGCTCGTGCCGTTCTTGCCCATCAGGAGCGCCTCGGCGCCGATCTCGAGCGCGCGGAGCGCAGCCGCCGTGTCGGTCGTGAAGAACGGGTTGCCTGTACCTGCGGCGAAGATCACGATCCGGCCCTTCTCGAGATGGCGCATCGCGCGCCGGCGGATGTACGGCTCCGCAACCTCGGAGACCTCGAGCGCCGAGAGGACCCGGGTCAGCGCCCCGAGGCGCTCCAAGGCATCCTGCAGCGCGAGCGCGTTCAGGACGGTCGCGAGCATCCCCGCGTAGTCGCCGGTAGCCCGATCCATCCCGTCGGCCGCCGCCGCGATTCCGCGGTAGATGTTGCCCCCGCCAACGACGATCGCAAGCTCGAGCCCGCCGCTCTGGACCTCGACGATCTCGTCGGCGATCCGGGCGACGGTCGCCGGGTCGAGCCCGTACTCCTGCTCGCCCATCAAAGCCTCGCCGGAGAGCTTCAGGAGGACGCGTCGGAACGGCGATGACGCGCCCGTGAGCGCGAGCTCCGCCTCCTCGGGTTGAACCGTCACGGGCCTATTCTGCGACAGCGAGCAGCTTGAAGGCGAGCACGCGAACCTCGGCCTCTACGAGCACCTGCCCGACCGTCTTCGCGGAGTCGTGGATCCAGGGCTGCTCGGTGAGCGTCCCGCCCGGCTGGGCGGCGAAGAACCGCTTTGCGAGCATCCCCTCGACGATCTTCTCCTTGGCCTGCTCGGGCTTGCCCTCGAGCTCGTCCGAGTTGAGGAGGATCTGCCTCTCGGTCGCTACGACATCCGCCGGCACGTCCTCCTTCGAGAGCCACTCGGGCCGGCCGAACGAGATGTGCATCGCGAGCTGCCGCGCGAGCTCAGGCGAGCCGCCGGCGAGCTTGACGACGACGCCGAGCTTGTTCGCGGGCGGGTGGACGTAGGCGCCGAGCGTCTCGCCGATTCCGACCGTCTCATAGCGCTCCGCGCCCGTGACGAGGATGTTCTCGCCGAGCTTGCCGACGAGCTCGACGCGCTCCTGCTCGAGCTGCGCCACCGCCTCGGGACCTTCCTCGTCGGCGAGGTCGAGGATCTTCTTCGCGAACTCCTGGAACTCATCGTTCTTCGAGACCGGCTCGGTCTCGCAGCCGAAGGCGATCATCGTCACCCGCTCGGCGATCTGGTGGTAGCCGACGAGCCCCTAGCTCGGGGCGCGACCCGCGCGCTTGCCGGCAAGCGCCGTCCCGCGCTCGCGCAGGAGCGTCCGGGCGGCCTCGAGGTCGCCGCCCGACTCCTGGAGCGCGCGTTTGCACTCCATCATCCCCGCGCCCGTGGCGTCGCGGAGCTCCTTGACCAGGCTGGCTGAGATCGTGGTGCTCACCGGGTCTCCGTCCTCTCGGAATCCGCGGGCGCTTCGGTGGTTGCTGCGGGCGCTTCGGTCGCGGTCGCTTCCGTGGTGATGACGGCCGGCTCGTCGGCGGCCGCCTGGCCCGTGATCTCGCTCGGGCTCTCGGGCTCCACGACCGTCTCGCCTGGGCTCAGCGGCTCGTGCTCGGCCGGCGTCTCATCGGCCGCCGGAACTGGGGTGGCTGCCGAGGTGGCTTCGGTCGTCTCCGTCTCC
>JBPCJB010000132.1:0-6848 GCA_051005735.1 Gaiellaceae bacterium
GCGCGAATCCCTGGAAGGAGCCGGGAGCGCAGGCCTGAACGCTCGTCACCGCCAGCTCGCCCCGGAACGCCGCGGTCTCGACGTGGCGCACGATCGTCTTCTCCGTCCACGTGCCCGGGATCCGGCCGAAGGCGGCCAGCCGCTGCGGTCGCCTGGGGTCGGCGAGCGAGAAGACCCGGACGCCCTGGGCCGTACACGCTCCGGTCCCGCGGTGACTCGAGAGATAGGCGTGTCCGCGATGGAGGACGACATCGCCGCTGTAGCCTCCGGGCGCCGGCGCATGCGCCAGTACCTCGAAACGGGTTTCCGGCTGGCTCCGAGCCGCCATCGCGACACCGGCGACCGCGAGCGCGAGAGCGAAGATCACGGCAACGAGGAGACGGTGGGCCACTTTGGAGCCGTGACGCCCGCGTGCTCGATAAGTTAGGGCGATGACCGAGCGGATGCGCAGGGTGAACGAATCGGTCCGCCAGGTCCTCTCCGAGGCGGTGCCGGAGCTGAAGGATCCGCGAATCGGCTTCGTCACCGTCACCGGCGTCGTCACCTCGCCCGACCTCCGGCACGCTCGCGTCTTCGTCAGCGTGCTCGGCAACCCGCAGAAGCAGCAGCAGAGCATGACCGGCCTGGAAGCGGCCCACGGCGTCCTCCAGGCGCGAATCTCGCGCGAGCTGCGGCTGAAGCGGACGCCGCAGCTCGCGTTCGAGTACGACCGCTCCGTCGAGGAGGGCGTCCGCATGTCGGCGCTGATCGACGCGCTCGCGCCCGCGGCCTCCAAGACCGATGACGACAACGAGAGCTGACGTCGCCGCGGTCGTCACGGCGATCGAGACGAACGACCGCTTCCTGCTGACGACGCACGAGAACCCCGACGGCGACGCGCTCGGGTCGCTGCTCGCTCTCCATCGCGCCCTCGTCGCCCTGGGCAAGGACAGCGTCATGTTCCTCGGCAGCGAGGCGCCGCTCCCGGGCGAATACCGCTTCCTCGACTTCGCCGAGCTGGCACGAAAGGCCCCGGCCGATGTGGACGGGCGGGTGCTACTCCTCGTCGACTGCGCGAACGAGAGCAGGATCGGCGGGGATGGCTCGATCCTGCGAATTGTCGCGAGCACCATCAACGTCGATCACCATCACGACAACTCGCGCTTTGGTGAGATCAACCTGGTCGACGCCTCGGCTTCCTCGACGGGCGAGGTGCTGCGCGACGTCTTCCGCGAGCTCGACCTCGAGCTGAGCCCCGAGCTGGCCGAGCCGCTCTACGTCGGCCTCGTCACCGACACGGGGCGTTTCCAGTACTCGAATACGACGCCGAAGGCGCTGCGCCTCGCGGCCGAACTGGTCGAGGCGGGCGCCGATGTCCAGCGAGTCTTCCAGGGCGTCTACGAGAGCATCCAGTTCGCGAAGCTGAAGCTGCTGGCGCGGGCACTCGAGCGGGCACAGGTGTACGCCGGCGGCGCGCTCGTCGTCTCCTATCTGCTGCGCGACGACTTTGCGGAGGTCGGCGCCGTGGAGCCCTATTCGGAGGGGATCATCGACACGCTGCGCGCGGTCGAAGGCGCCGAGATGGCGGCGCTGATCCGGGAGCCACCGCGGGGCGGCAGCCCGGCGCGCCGGATCTCGCTGCGAGCGTCGCGCGACGAGCTCGACGTGTCCGCGATCGCGCGCAAGTCGGGCGGGGGCGGCCACCCCCAGGCGGCGGGCTTCTCGAGCGACGACTCGATCGAGGAGATCACCGATTTCCTCGTTCGCTCGTTCGCCGAAGTCGGGCAGTGATGCCGCCGAGGGGGCTCGAGCCGAGCGGGATCATCCTCGTCGACAAGCCGGCGGGGCCGTCCTCGTTCGCGATCGTCAACCGCGTCCGGGCGGGCACCGGCACGAGGATGGGTCATGCGGGAACTCTTGATCCTTTTGCGACTGGTTTGTTGCTCTTGCTCTCCGGGCGGTCGACAAGATTGGCGGGATCGTTCGTCGGCCTCCCAAAGCGCTATCTCGTCGACGTCGACCTGACGGCGACGACCACCACCGGCGATCCGGAGGGGGAGCTCGTGGAGCGGCACGAGCCGCCGGCCCGCGAGGAGCTCGAGCGGCTGCTCGAGGGCCTCCGAGGCGAGATCGAGCTGCCGATCCCGGCCGCCTCCGCGGTCAAGATCGGCGGTGAGCGCGCCTACCGCCTGCACCGCCGCGGCGTCGCCATCGAGATGCCGCTGCGCCGCTCGCGGGTGGACGCGCTCGACGTCATCGCGTCTACGGACGACGCCGTCCGGCTCGACCTGCGGGTCAGCTCGGGAACGTACGTGCGGGCGATCGCCGAGGCACTCGGCGGCCACTGCACGACCCTCCGGCGCACCGAGGTCGGCCCCTTCAGCGTGGACGAGGCCAACGAAGAGCGGATCATCCCGCCCGAGCGGGCGCTGGCACGGCTGTCGTGAGGCCGGCCGCGGTCGCTGTAGGGACGTTCGACGGGGTGCATCTCGGTCACCGGCGGGTGCTCGAGGCTGCGCGCGCGACAGGGCTTCCCGTTCGCGTGCTCACCTTCCATCCACACCCGCGCACGGTCGTCCAGGGGAACCTCGTCGAGCTCGTCAGCACCATCGAGCGACGGGTGGAGCTGCTGGGGACTCTCGGCGCAGCCGAGGTGACCGTGATCCCCTTCACGCTTGCCACCGCTGCCCAGGCGCCCGAGGCCTTCGCGGCCGAGCAGCTGGCGGACGGGGACGTCGTGGTCGCAGGCGAGGACTTCCGCTTCGGGTTTCGTCGACTCGGCGATCTCCAGCTGCTCGAGCGGCTCGGACACGAGGTGAAAGCGGTGCCGCTGCTTCCGGGAGCCTCTTCGTCCGAGATCAGGCGGCTCGTGCACGAAGGCGACCTCGCCGGCGCCGCCGCGCAGCTCGGCCGGCCGTTCGAGCTCGACGGAGCGGTCGTCCCCGGCGACCAGCGCGGCGGGACGCTCGGCTATCCGACCGCCAATCTCGCGCTCGACCCGGCGCTGCTCGTGCCGCCGTACGGGATCTACGCGGGCGCCGCGAGTCCGGCCGGCGCGGCGCAGCACCGGGCCGCGATCTCGATCGGCACGAATCCCCACTATGGCGGCAGCGAGCGGCGGATCGAGCCGCACCTGCTCGACTTCGAGGGCGACCTCTACGGGAAGCGGCTCGTGGTCGAGCTGTGGGAGCGGCTGCGCGACGAGCAGGTCTTCGCAAGTGAGGCCGACCTCGTCGCCCAGATCGCACGCGACGTCGAGCGGACCCGGGCGTCGACACGCCCCGGCTGAGCGGCTCCTGGAATGAACCAAATCGCACATGGGGGACGAACCACCCGCATGCCGTCGCCTCCGAGGCGTCCCGCCGCCTCGTCACGTCTCGAGAACGCGTCCGAGCCAGTCCGCTGCCTCGAGTGCGCGATGGAGTACGCGAAGCCGATTCACGGTGGCACGAGAGCGAGCAATCCCGGCTGCCCGCGCTGCGGCTATGTCGGCTGGGTCGCCGTTTCCGAGGTCGAGTCGGGATCGCTCACGCAGGACTCGCCAGCGTCGCCGCGTGCCCGCTCCGTCGTGGATCCCCAGTGGCGCCGCCTCGCCCAACGACGCTGACGCCGCCGAAGTAATGATGCTGCGCGGGCCAGCGGCGAACCTCGCGTCCGACCGACTCGAGCTGGGCTAGCGCATCTTCGTCGACCCCGGGCTCTGCGTGCACGAGCTTCCCGACCGGATGGAAGCGCGGCCGCTGCACCGCCTCGCTTGCTCCGAGCCCCTCGTCCAGAATCGACACGGCGACGCCGACGAGCGCCGTCCGGAGCCGCGTGCCGCCCGCCGAGCCGATCGCCAGCGCGAGCCCGTCGGCATCGAAGGCGAGGCTCG
The DNA here is from genome assembly GCA_051005735.1 of Gaiellaceae bacterium. Lineage (GTDB taxonomy): Bacteria > Actinomycetota > Thermoleophilia > Gaiellales > Gaiellaceae > Gaiellasilicea. Next base: position 3,854 of record JBPCJB010000132.1, read on the forward strand.
GCGCCATCATGCTCTCCATCCGCTCGCCGGGGACGAGCGGGACGTGGTGCAGGTCGACCTCGCCGAGCATGCTGTTCAGGTGGAGGTCGTAGCCGGGCAGGAAATCGCCGGTGCCGAGGCCGAGGCTCGTCGTCAGGACGCAGGCCCGTCCGTCCGAATCGACGACCGTCACGTTGGTCGTGTGCCCGTCCGGGCCGGCTCCCCCGAGCGCGGCGAGGAGCGCCAGCACCCGCTCGGTCGCCGGGAGGGCGGCGAGGCGAGGCAGCCGAGCAAGCGTCTCCGGGACGTCCGAGAGGCCGCCACGGGTCAGGAAGCGGCAGCCGGCGAGCTCCGCTTCAGCCGGCGCCGACCAGAGCGGCTCGTAGGTGTCGAGATCGGCTCGGGCAAGCGCCACTCCTTCGACGCCGAGGAGCGCGAGCCCGAGCGCGCCCCGGTAGACACTGTCGGCGCCTTCGGCCGCAAGCTCCTCGAGAGCCGCCGCGAGACCGGGCTGAGCTAGCACGTCGCCTCCCTCGAGGAGCCGCCCGCCTGGCGCGTAGATCGACCGGCCTCGCTCACTCAGCGTGAACACCGGCTCCAGCATCGCGAGACACGACGCGTGCGCCGGCGGCAGCACGACGCCCGAGCCTGCCAGCGCGAGCGCCGGCTCGACGAGCCGAGGCCACGGGAGCCCTCCGTAGCGCTCCCAGAGCGCTCCGAGTCCGGCCGGGAGCCCCGGAACACCGCACGTGCCCGGTCCGACCGCGTAGTGAACGACCTCCTCGCCGAACGGCACGGCAAGATCGATCGGCGGGGCGCCCGCTCCCGACGGAACCGTGACGAAGCAGTCGAGATTCACCGCCTCGCGACCGTCCCAATGAATCGCGTGACCCCCACCGAGCAAGCCCGTCATCACCGTCTCGGCGACACACGAGGCGAGGCAGGCCGCGACCGCGGCGTCCGCGGCGCTGCCGCCCTCCTCGAGGATCTCGATTCCGGCCGCGACGGTCGCCGGGTGCCCTGCTGCGACGGCCGCCCGCATCGCGCGAGACTAGACGCGTCGCCCGAAGAACGCGCTCATCAACGGCGATTGCTACCCTGCACGCGACCGAGCTCTCGGCCGGCCGTGACTTCCTTCACGCCGCGCGGGGACTCCGGAGCACCGCCACAGCGAACCACAGCGAAGGAGGCCGCATGGCCCTCACCAAGGAAGTGAAGCAGGAGCTGATCGATCAGCACGGCCGGAACGGAACCGACACGGGTTCCCCGGAGGTGCAGATCGCGATGCTGACGAGGCGCGTCAATGACCTCACCGAGCATCTGCGCACCCACCCGAAGGATCACTATTCGCGGCGGGGGTTGCTGAAGCTCGTAGGCCGGCGCCGCAGGTTTCTGAACTACCTGCAGAAGCACGACCTCGAGGGCTATCGAGCCCTCATCAACGAGCTCGGCCTGCTGCGCTAGCCGCCCGTCGAGCTCTCCGCTAGGGGAGTGGAAGCTTCGGCGAGCGTCCTACCAACCCGGGACGCTCGCCCAAGCCTCCACTCTCCACCAAGCAGAGTGGAGGAGAAAAAGGATGAGTATCGCTACCGAGCGCATCGCCTCGGTCACCGTCGAGATCGGCGGCAAGGAGATGGTCTTCGAGACCGGCAAGCTCGCCAAGCAGGCGGACGGCGCCGTTGTCGTCCGGTCGGGCGACACTATGGTGCTCGCGACCGCGGTCGGACGGACGGAGGCGCGAGAGGGCGCCGACTTCTTTCCGCTGACAATCGACGTCGAGGAGCGCGCCTATGCGGCCGGCAAGATCCCCGGCGGCTTCTTCAAGCGTGAGGGGAAAGCCACCGAGCGCGCAACGCTGACCGCTCGGATGATCGACCGCCCGATCCGGCCGCTCTGGCCGAAGGGTTTCCGCAACGAGGTTCAGGTGATCTGCACTGTGCTCAGCGCGGACCTGGTCATCCCGCACGACATCCTGTGCATCAACGGAGCCTCGGCCGCTCTGATGCTCTCGCCGCTGCCCTTCTTCGGGCCGGTGGGCGCTGTGCGCGTCGGCCGGATCGACGACGAGTGGGTTCTCAACCCGACGCACCACGAGAACTTCGAGGTGTCGTCGCTCGACCTGATCGTCGTCGGCACGAAGGACGGTCTGACGATGGTCGAGGCCGGCGCCGACGAGATTCCCGACGAGTTGCTGCTCGAGGCGCTCGAGCTCGCGCACGTCGAGATCCGGAAGCTCTGCGACGCGCAGGAGGATCTGCGTGCCCAGGCCGGCAAGGCAAAGTGGCTCGACTCGGACGTCACCGTGGAGATCGAGTCGTCTCACGGACACACGATCTGGGAGCGGATCCAGGAGGACGGGCTCCGGGAGGGCGCCGCCGTCACCGACGATCTCCTGGTCGAGATCGCGGGCGCGACGTCGATGGACTCGACCGAGTCGGACATCGAGCGCCAGCTGCAGGTTCGCGCGAGCCTCGCGATGCTGCTCGAGAAGCAGCGCCTCGTGGCCGTCGAAGGCCCTGTCCGCGAGCAGTTCGAGAACGACCTCCGGGCTCTCACGGACGCCGAGCAGGATTCGAAGGAGCTGAAGTCGGCCAAGCGCCACCTCCTCTTCGAGCGGATCGTCGACGGAGTCGAGCTGCCGTTCCCGGTAGGCCCGGCCACGACCGATGGCGGCGCGCCGCAGGTCAAGGACAGCCTGACCAAGGGTTACGTCAAGAAGGCCGCGGAGGCGATCTACAAGGATCTCGTCCGCAAGAAGATCGCGGTCGACAAGCGGCGGCCGGACGGACGCGGGACGGAGGAGATCCGCGAGGTCGACTGCGAGGTCACGGTCTCACCGCGGGCGCACGGCTCAGGTCTCTTCCAGCGCGGTCAGACACAGGTCTTGAGCCTCGTGAAGCTCGGCACGACCAAGGAAGGCCAGCGGATCGACGATCTCTCCCTCGAGACGGATCGGCGCTTCATGCACCACTACAACTTCCCGCCGTATTCGGTGGGGGAGACGGGCTTCATGCGC
>JBPCJB010000133.1:0-18672 GCA_051005735.1 Gaiellaceae bacterium
CTTCAACAACGCAAGCGAGGGAACGAAGGTGCTCTACCACGGCTCGCTCGTCGGCCTCGTCCCAGGCGGCCCCGGCCATTCGCACCAGTCCGTGCGCGACATCGCGCTGATGGGCTCGGTGCCGGGCATGGCGGCAATTGAGCCGTACTGCGAGGACGAGGTGCACCGCGCGGTCGAGTGGGCGGTGTGCGCCGCCGTAGGCCCGGTCTACCTCCGCCTGGTCTCGCCGCCCTGGCCGCTCGGCTTCGAGCCTCCGGCAGCAGAGCTCGTCGAGGGTCGCGGCACCGTCTTGCGCGAGGGCGAGCAAGGCACCTTCGTCTGCACCGGCCCGGTGCTCGTCTCCCAGGCGTGGGCGGCCTGCGAGCAGCTCGACGGCTGGGGCTTGATCGCGCTCCCGTGGCTGCGCGCCATCGACGGCGCCTGGCTCGCGGCTGCCGCACCCAGGACGATCGTCTGCCTCGACAACCACGTCCTCCCCGGAGGCCAGGGCGAGGCCGTGCTGAGTGCTTTCGCCGCATCCGCGCCGGAAGCGGCAGCGCGCACCCGGCTCGTCGGCGTCGACCGCGTCCCGGAGTGCGGCACGAACGACGAGGTTCTGCGCGCGCACGGGCTCGACGCGGCGAGCCTGGTGACGGCCGCGCGGCAAGACCCTCTCCAGTTGCGGGGCTCGAGCCACGCCGGGATGAGCCGGCCGTGAAGGTCGTCATCCTCGCAGGGGGCCTCGGAACGAGGCTGGCCGAAGAGACGACGACCCGGCCGAAGCCGATGGTCGAGATCGGTGACCGGCCGCTGCTCTGGCACATCATGAAGATCTACTCGAGCCACGGCCTCGACGACTTCATCATCTGTCTCGGCTACCGGGGCTACATGATCAAGGAGTACTTCGCGAACTACTACCTCCACACCTCCGACGTCACTTTCGACGTCGCGGCGAACCGGATGGAGGTGCACCAGACGACGACCGATCCGTGGCGCGTGACCCTGGTGGACACGGGCGCCGAGACGATGACCGGCGGCCGGCTGCGGCGCGTGCTCGACTACGTCGGCGACGACGATTTCTGCTTCACGTACTGCGACGGCGTCGCGGACATCGACATCCGCCGACTCGTCGAGTTCCATCGCGAGCAAGGGAGGCTGGCGACGGTGACGGCGGTTCAGCCCAGCGGGCGCTTCGGCTCGATGCGCATCGAGGAGGCCCGCGTCCTCGAGTTCACCGAGAAGCCCGCCGGCGACGACGCCTGGATCAACGGCGGCTTCTTCGTGCTCTCGCCGCGGGTCGGCGGCTATCTGGAGGGCGACTCCACCGTCTGGGAGCGCGAGCCCCTACAGCGCCTCGCGGCCGAAGGGGAGTTGAGCTCCTACAGGCACAGCGGGTTCTGGCAGCCGATGGACACGCTGCGGGAGCGCGATCGGCTCCAGCAGCTCTGGGAGAGCGGCGCGGCGCCGTGGAAGTCGTGGCCATAGACCGGCCGTTCTGGAGCGGTCGGCGGGTCTTCGTCACCGGCCACACGGGCTTCAAGGGAGGCTGGCTCTGCCTGTGGCTCTCGCTCTCCGGAGCAGAGGTGGTCGGCTACTCGGACGGGATTCCGACTCGGCCGTCGCTTTACGAGGAGGCCGCGATCGAAGAGCTCGTCTCGACGGTGTGGGCCGACGTTCGCGATCGCGATCGGCTCGGCACATCGCTCGCGGCTTCGCGACCGGAGGTCGTCTTCCACCTCGCCGCCCAGCCGCTCGTGCGGAGATCTCTCGCCGAGCCCGTCGAGACCTACGAGACGAATGTGATCGGGACGCTGAACCTCCTCGAGGCGGTGCGGACGACGGAGAGCGTGCGTGCGGTTGTCGTCGTGACGACGGACAAGGTGTACGCAGAGGCGCCGACTCGGAGGCATTCCGAGGACGATCCGCTCGGCGGGAGCGATCCGTACAGCAGCAGCAAGGCGTGCGCGGAGCTCGTCGTCGCCGCCTATCGGAAGTCCTACTTCGGCGGCGCCGGCGTGTCGGCGATCGCCACCGCCCGCGCCGGGAACGTCGTCGGCGGCGGCGACTGGGCGGCCGACAGGCTTGTTCCCGATCTCGTCGCCGCGCTGGCGGACGGTCGCCATGCCGAGATCCGCTATCCGGACGCGGTGCGGCCGTGGCAGCACGTGCTGAACCCACTCGACGGCTATCTCGCCCTCGCCGAGCGGCTCTGGCGAGATCCGAGCGCCAGCCGGGCGTGGAACTTCGGCCCGGCGACAGCAGACTCGCGCAGCGTCAGGTGGATCGTCGAGCAGGTCGCCGCCCTGTGGGAGGCGGAGCTCGCCGTCCTCCCACCCGCCGAGCCCCAGCCCCCGGAGGCTCGCTCCCTCGAGCTCGACTCGACTCTGGCCCAGGAGAAGCTCGACTGGCGGCCGCGCTGGGGCCTCGACGACGGGCTGCGCGCGACGGTGGACTGGTATCGAAGGCGCCTCGCGGGAGAGGACGCGCGGCTCTTGACCGTCTCCCAGATCGAGGCGTTCGCGACGGCGGCCTCCCCGGCGCCGGCGTGAGACGCAGTCTCTGTCGCTTCTGCGGCTCGCCGCTCGAGCAGGTGTTCGCCGACCTCGGGGTCTCTCCGCTCGCGAACTCCTATGTCACGCCCGAGCGTCGCCTGGAGATGGAGCCCTTCTTCCCGCTTCGCGCGTACGTCTGCTCGCAGTGCTTCCTGGTGCAGCTCGAGGAGCACGGGGGCACGCCCGACTCGATCTTCTCGGACTACGCCTACTTCTCGTCGTATTCGACGTCGTGGCTCGAGCATTCCCGCGCTTACGCGAGGAGCGCGCTCGCTCGCTTCGGCCTTGGCGCCGAGAGCAAGGTAGTCGAGCTCGCGAGCAACGACGGCTACTTGCTCCAGTACTTCGTGGAAGCCGGGATCCCGGTTCTCGGGGTCGAGCCCGCCGCGAACGTGGCCGAGGTTGCCGTCGCGAGCGGGGTGCCGACTGCGATCCGCTTCTTCGGCCGCGCGTCGGCGCTCGAGCTCCGCGGGCCGCACTCTGCCGACCTCCTGATCGGGAACAACGTCCTCGCCCACGTGCCCGACCTGAACGACTTCGTCGCCGGTCTGAAGCTTCTCTTGAAGCCTCGGGGCGTGATCACGATGGAGTTCCCGCACCTGATGCGGCTGATCGAGGACGTCCAGTTCGACACGATCTACCACGAGCACTTCTCGTACTTCTCGTTCTCCACCGCGCAGCGGGTCTTCGCCGGCCACGGGCTGGAGCTCTTCGACGTCGAGGAGCTTCCCACGCACGGAGGCTCGCTCCGGATCTATGCCCGGCACGAGGAAGACCATTCGAGACCGGTGGCGGAGAGCGTTCGCGAGCTGGGCCGCCGGGAGGCCGACGCCGGCTACAACGAGCTCGCGCCCTACGCGGCGTTCGCCGAGCGGGTCAAGCGGGAGAAGTGGGAGATGCTCTCCTTCCTGATCGAGCAGAAGCGGAGCGGCTCGTCGATCGCCGGCTACGGCGCTCCGGCCAAGGGAAACACGCTTTTGAACTACTGCGGGATCGGAACGGACATCGTCGACTACACCGTCGACCGCAACCCGCGCAAACAGGGCACCTATCTGCCCGGAAGCCGGATTCCGATCCTGGATCCGAGCGAGATCGAGCGCACCCGGCCCGATCTCCTCTTCATTCTGCCGTGGAACCTCCGCGACGAGGTGATCGAGCAGATGGCGGTCATCCGCGACTGGGGTGGCCGCTTCGTCGTCCGTTCCCCACGGCTGCGCGTCTTCGCGTGATCTTCCGCGAGACGCATCTCGAGGGCCTCGTCGTCGTCGAGCTCGAACCGGTCGAGGACGAGCGCGGGAGCTTCGCCCGCACCTTCGACTCGGCGGCCTGGGAGGCCCGTGGCATGAGCGCGCGCGTCCTCCAGTGCAGCCTCTCTCGCAATCTTCGTCGGGGCACGCTGCGCGGTCTCCACTTCCAGGTGGCGCCGGATGAAGAGAGGAAGCTCGTGGGCTGCTCGAGCGGCGCGATCTTCGACGTCGCAGTCGATCTTCGAGCCGAGTCGCCGACGTTCCGCCGCTGGTTCGGTCTCGAGCTGAGCGCGGCGAACGGCAGCCTGCTCTACATCCCGGCGGGCTTCGCGCACGGCTTCCTGACCCTCACCGACGACGCGGACGTCCGCTACCAGATGTCCGATGTCTACGTCGCCGACGCGTCTCGCGGCGTCCGCTGGGACGACCCCGCCTTCGGGATCGACTGGCCGGCCGATCCGCAGGTGATCTCCGCCCGCGACAGCGCCTATCCGGATTTCGCGGGTTGAGCCGCGTGCTCGTCACCGGCGCGACGGGATTCATCGGCCGTCACGCGCTCCCGGCGCTGCAACGGCGCGGTTTCGAGGTGCATGCGGCCGCCCGGAGCGGCGGCTCGGCCGACGGCGTGGCCTGGCATGCGGTCGATCTCCTGGACGCCCGAGCGGTCGAGCAGCTCGTCGGCGAGCTCGAGCCGTCGCATCTGCTCCATCTCGCGTGGTACGCGGAGCACGGTCTCTTCTGGGAGGCGCCCGAGAACCTCGACTGGGTCGCCGCCAGCGCCCGGCTCCTCCGGAGCTTCGCGGAGAGCGGCGGCGGCCGAGTTGTCGTCGCAGGCACGTGCGCCGAGTACGACTGGACCGCCGATTGCTGTGACCCGAGCACCCCGATCCGACCGGCCACGCTGTACGGGGCCTGCAAGAGCGCGTTCAGGCAGATCCTGGAGGCCTACGCGTCGACGGCCGGCCTCAACGCGGCCTGGGGCCGAATCTTCTTCACGTTCGGGCCAGGCGAGCAGCCCGGCAGGCTGATCGCGTCGGTGGCGCGCGCGCTCGTGACGGGGGCTACCGTCGACTGCTCGAGCGGCGCCCAGCTTCGCGACCTTCTCTACGTGGAGGAGGTCGCGGACGCCTTTGCCGCGATCCTCGACAGCGAGATCGTCGGGGCGCTCGACGTCGGCTCGGGCGAGCCCCACTCCCTGCGCGAGACGATCGAGCGGCTCGAGCGGCTCGGCGGCGGCCGCGCCGTCGCGCGATTCGGCGAGCTGCCTCAGCGTGACGAGCCTCACCGGATCGTGGCGGACATCGGCCGGCTTCGGGACGAGGTGGGCTGGCGGCCCCGCCGAAGCCTCGACGACGGCCTCGCGCGGACGCTGGAGTGGTGGCGTTCCAATTCCGACCTCGCTGAGGCGCGGACGTGACGGTGTCGGCTCCTGCCTGGATCTCGTCGTCGTTCGGATACCCTCGGCGACTGTGGTCGGGAGGGAGCCGGTGCGGCTGCTAGCGCGGCTGCGGATGACATGAGACTGACGATCGATACCGAGACCGCGTCCGCCGAGATCGAGGACGGCCCCGACCGCACATCCGTCCCGCTCTACTCGACCGCGGGATTCGAGGCTCTCTCCGAGCTGTGGCTGAAGGTCGGCTGGAACCAGAAGCACGTCTACACCTTCAGTTGGCTCGGTCGGCCGATCATCCAGCTTCCCGACGACCTCGTCAGGATCCAGGAGCTCGTCCACGAGCTCGAGCCCGACGTGATCCTCGAGACCGGAATCGCCCACGGCGGCTCACTCGTCTTCTATGCGTCGCTCTGCAAGCTCCTCGGACGAGGGCGGGTCGTGGGCATCGACATCGAGATCCGGCCGCACAACCGCTCGGCGATCGAGGCGCATCCGCTCGCCGAGCACATCACGCTGATCGAGGGCAGCTCGACGAGTCCCGAGACGATCGCCACGGTGAGAGAGCAGTTGCGAGCAGACGAGAAGACGCTCGTGATCCTCGACTCGAACCACACCCGCGAGCACGTCCGCGCCGAGCTCGAGGCCTACGCGGGGTTCGTCTCGGTGGGCTCGTACATCGTCGCGATGGACGGGATCATGGCGCTCGTCGCCGACACGCCGCGCGGCGAGGAATCGTGGTCGAGCGACAACCCGATCTCGGCTGTGCAGGACTTTCTCGGCGAGCATCCGGAGTTCGTCGCCGAGCGGCCGGCTTGGCCCTTCAACGAGAGCGAGCTCCGGAGCAACATCACGCACTGGCCGCACGGCTTTCTCCGCCGGGTCGCTCGAACGCCTGCGCCGTCGAGATGACCGCCGCCGATCGTTGCCCGGTCTGCGCAGGCATCGAGATCGAGGATACGGTCGAGCGACGGCGCCTCCCGGCGATGCAGAACTACGTCCACCGCACGCGCGAAGCCGCGCTCGAGGCGACCGCCGGACACCTGACACTCGCGCTCTGCCACCGCTGCGGCTTTGCGTGGAACCGCACGTTCGACCCCACGCTGCTCGCCTACGACGACGGCTACGACAACGCTGTCCCATCCGCGGTCATGGAGCGCTACTACCGCGAGATCGCGGACCATCTCCGCACCACGTACGAGCTCGACGGCGGCCTCGTCGTCGATGTCGGCTGCGGGAACGGAGCGTTCCTGCGAATGCTCTGCGAGGCGGTTCCGGATCTCCGCGGCCTGGGTGTCGATCCGGCGCTCGATCGCGAGCGGGAGGAGCTCGGCGGCCGGGTCCGGCTCGTCAAGGATGTCTTCGGTGCCGCGGTCGTCGCCGAGCGTCCCTCGCTCGTCGTGACTCGCCACGTCCTCGAGCATATGCCCGACCCCGTGGGATTCCTGCGGGCGATCGACGAGGCCGTCGCACCCCACGGCTCCTGCCCGTGCTTCTTCGAGATCCCGGAGCTGACCTCGATCGTGCGGAACGAGGCGTTCTGGGACTTCTGCTACGAGCATTGCAACTACTTCACCGCGGCGAGCGTCCGGGAGGCGCTCCGCCGGGCGGGCTTCGGCGAGATCGCGACGACGCCGGCCTACGGGGGGCAGTACCTCTGGGTCGAGGCCTCGGCCGGTGCAGACTCCGCGCCGTCGAGCGCCGGCCCGGATCGCGAGGCGATCGCGATGCTTCCCGCGTACGCCGCAGCCGAGGAGGCCGCGCTCGCGTCGGCGACGGCGCTGCTGCGCGACTTCGGCACCGAGAGCCGCGAGATCGCGGTCTGGGGGATGGCGACAAAGGGCGTCCTGTTCTCGGTACTGACGGATCCGGACGCGTCGCTGATCGATTTCTGCGTCGATGCGAACACGAACAAGCAAGGGAGCTTCGTCCCGCTGACGGGACATGCGATCAGCGCCCCCGGGGCCCTGCGGAGCCGTCTCGACGACCGCCCGCTCGTGGTGGTGGTGATGAACGAGCTCTACGGTGCCGAGATCGAGGCGATGTGCCACGCGCTCGGCGTCACGGCCACGTTCGTGAACGCGAGCGGCCAGAGCACCGGCGGCGTCAGCCGGATCCGTTCGAGATCCGGAACAGGATCGCCTGGCCGGTGAGCAGATGGAAGAGGCGGAAGCCTCCGTTTTCCGTGATGAACTCGTCGACCGCCTGCTTCGCTCCCGGGCACGTGACGAATCCGTAGTCGTCGACCACGATCACGGCGCCCGGCGCGAGCCTCGGAGCGAAGAAGCGCAGACAGAAGGACGTTGCCCCGTAGACGTCGACGTCGACGTGGACGAAGCCGAACCGCTCGTCGGCCAACCGGGCGCTCGTCTCTTCGATGTCGCCCACGAGCAGCTCGAGGTTGGGATAGGAGGAGAGGTACTCCCCGACCTCCTCCGACGAGGTGTCGAGGAACTTCTCGAGCGTATGGTGGCCGCCGTCGATCGCGTCCGTGCTGGCGTGTCCCCTAAAGGTGTCGCACGCGTAGACGCGCGGGGTCCGGCCCGCCTGACGCAGGGTCTCGGCGATGAACTTCGCCGATCCGCCCCGGTAGACGCCGATCTCGACGATGGCCGCGTCCGGCGCCGCCCGCACCGCCTGCCACAGCGTGTAGAGACGGTCATAGTGCATCCCGGCGCGTCCCTCGGTCGCGATCCGACACGCGATCTGGGAAAAGCCCGGCAACTCGCGCAGGTCGAGCTTCTTGCGGGCGCCGCTCAGGTAGTAGCTCCGGCCCAGCTCGGCGACCTCTCCGGCTAGGCGATCTCGCTCTGCGGCGAGCTCGGCCAGGTGGGCCCGAAGGGCCGCGCTCTCCTCCTTCAACCGAAGCCGGGCCGTCTTCTGCTCCAGTCGCGCCGCTTCCAGCTCCGCCAGGCGGGCCCGAAGGGCCGCGTTCTTTTCTTTCAGCCGGAGCCTCGCCGCGTCCTCTCCGCCCTCCGCCGCTTCATCGCTCGATCGGTTCACGTCTGGCGGCACGCCGGGCACACGTTCGGTCACGGTAGCAGCGGCGCTCGCCCCAGCTCCGGCGGTCCCGGCTCCAGCCGGCGGTAGAGATGGTCGGCCACGAGGGAGTCGCCGTGTCGAGAGCTCGCGGACAACTCGTAGCCGGCGCGGGCGAGCAGGCGGCTCACCGATTCAAGCCTCGTCCCGCGGCGGTCGTGGTCGACGACCTCCACGAAGAGCTCGCGCACGGATCCGCCCGACAAAGTTCGACCGGCTCCTCGCAGCACCGACTCCTCGTAGCCGTCCACGTCGATCTTGATCCGGGTCGGGAGCGGCAGCTTCAGAGTCCCGATGAGATCGTCCAGCGCATACGTCGGGATCAACTGCACCTCGACGGGCGCAAACTCCCGACCTTCGTAGTCGACGGCGTCTCCGATCGCGTGGAGCGATGCCCCTGCCGCGGTGCTCCGGTAGTTCATCCGCTCGAGGCCGGTGCGATCGAGCAACGCTACCTGCAGCGGGATCACGAATCCGAGCAGCTTGTTGCTCGAGAGGTTGCGCGCCAGCGACTCGAAGCTTCCGAACGACGGCTCGATCGCGACCGTCGTCACCAGCCTTCCATGGATACCGGCGACCGCCATCGTGACGCCGCCGACGTTCGCTCCGATGTCGTAGAAGACGTCGTCCGGCTCGAAGCTCAAGATCCAGCTCATCATCCCCGGATCGCGCTCCGAGGTGAACCGCCGTAGCTCCTTGCTGGTCCTCGCGGTCACGTCGAGGCCCTCCGCGGTCTTTCCGACTAACCCCGGCCACTGCTCGACGACCCGCGCCTGCTTGTTAGGCGTCAGCCGGAGCAGCGCCTGGAGCACCTCCTCAGGCGTCATCTTTCGACAACTCGCCGCGGACCGCGTGTACTGTCCTCGGGCGCCGGGCGGCCGTTGCCCTGGCCGCCGCTCAGAGCGCGGCGAAATCGCGACAACGCGAACACCGGGGGAACCATAGACCGATGAGAATCCTCATGGTCATCCAGCACTTCAACTTCTTCCGCAACCTCGACCTGGTGGTGCGCGAGCTCGATGCGCGAGGTCACGAGGTCGTCGTCCTGCACGGGACGCGGGACGACGCCAAGACGCGCGCCAAGCTCGCCACGAAGAAGAAGCGGATGATCCACATGGGTCGCGGGATCGAGCTCGCGGCCTCGGAGCTCGCCGCCGTCACCGTCGGCTACCGTCCCGAGCCTCCCGAGAGATGGCAGAAGAGGCTGCGCGTGGGCCGCCAGCTGATCAGTCGCTCGATCTACCTGCGCAGAGGTCACCCGTCGCCGGAGCGGGTGACAGAGGCCATGGAGAAGACGTTGCCGCCGAGGCTGCAACGACTCGTGCAGTCGGGGGCCGGGCGGTTCTTGCTGGGACGGCGCGTCGCCCTCACAGCGTGGCGCCGAATCGAGAGGATGAGCCCGCCGAGCCGGACGCTCGTCTCCCTCCTGAAAGAGGTCGATCCGGACGTGATCCTGGTCTCGCCGACGGTCTGGCCGAAGACTCCCGTCGAGGCCGACTACCTCCGAACCGGGCGGGCGCTCGGGATCCCGACGATCGGCTACGTGAACAGTTGGGACAACCTGACGAGCAAGGGCACCATTCACGTCGTGCCTGACCTCTTCGTCGTCTGGAACGAGGCGCTGGCGGGCGAGGCCGCCGAGCTCCACGACATCTCCCGCGAGCGCATCCGGATCACCGGCGCGCCGCACCTCGATCGGTTCTTCGAGCTACAGCCCTCGGCCTCCGGCCCCGAGATGTGCGGACGGATGGCCTGCGATCCCGAGCGGCCGTACGTCGTCTACCTCTCCAGCTCACGCACCCTGATCGCCGATGAGGTGTCGGTCGCGAAGGGTCTCGCGGACGCGCTCGCGCGGCAGTTCCCGGACGCGGCGCCGACGCTCGTCGTCCGGCCCCACCCGACGAACGCGGCGCCCTGGGACGATTGCGCTCATCCCGGGCTGGTCGTCTACCCTCGCGACGGCGATCAGGCGGATACCTCCGAGTCGTGGCAGCAGTACTACGACCAGCTCGCCGGAGCGATCTGCGTCTTCGGCCTGAATACGACTGCGTTTCTCGAGGCCGTCGTCGCCGATCGGCCCTGCCTGACGATCGTCGCCGACGAGTTCCACCCCACCCAGGGTCGCACCGGTCACTTCCGTCATCTGCTGGCAGGCGACTTCCTCGAGGTGTGCCAGGATGCCGAAGGGGTCGCCGCGCGGGTGGCGCGCATCCTGGAAGGCGAGGACGAGAAGGCTTCCGGCCGGCAGTCTTTCGTCCGGTCGTTCATCCGCCCCTGCGGCGGCGGTCGACAGGCGAGCCTCGAGGTGGTCGACGCGATCGAGAAGGCGGCGGCTCTCCGTGGCTCGAGACGCCTCGACCTCTCGCGAGCGACGCGGTCGAGAGCCGGAACGCCTCCGACCGCGGCCCGCGAGCGCCGGTGACGACTCCCTTCTTCAGCATCGCGATTCCGACGAAGAATCGTCCGGAGGCGCTCCACGATGCGCTCGCGAGCGTCGTCGGGCAGAGCTTCGGCGACCTCGAGATCGTCGTCTGCGACAACAGCGACCCGGCCGACGCGGAGCGCACGGTAGACCTGACGGCGGGCTTCGAGGATTCGCGGATCCGCTACGTCCGGACGAGCGGCGATCTGTCGATGCCGGACAACTGGGAGCACGCGGTCGGCGCCGCGCGGGGCGAGTACGTCGGCGTCCTGACCGATCGATCGGTTCTGCGCCCCGACGCGCTCCAGACCGTCCAGACGGAGATCGAGAAGACGGGTGCCCTGTGCGTCTCCTGGTTCGGCGACCTGTACGGGCGGAACGAGTCCAGACCAGAGCTGAAGCGGCGGGGCTCGACGTTTCGGCGCTACCGCCTCGAGAGCGCGCAGGTTCTCGATCACTTCCTGAACGGCGAGGCGAAGACCGCGGCGAAGGTCGTCCCGAAGCTGATGACCGCCGTCTGCCATCGCTCGGTTCTCGACGCGATCCGTGGCTCGGCCGTGGGCCGCTGCTGTCCTCCCATCTGCCCCGACTTCACCTCCGGCTTCCTCATCCTCTCGCACACCGACTGGATCCTCACGATCGACGAGCCTCTGTACGTCAGTTGCGGCACCGGCACCGGCTTTGCGTTCCGGAGCCGAGGCGAGCTCGGCGACCGCTTCCGAAGCGACCTCGGTATGACCTGGGCAGAGATGGTCGACCGGATGCCGTCGGAGGCATGCTTCAGCCACGGGCTCGTCCTGAACGACCTGATGCGCTTGCGAGACACGGTTCCCGAGTGGTTTCCCGGGGTGGAGCTCAACCGCGCGCAGTACTACATCGGTTGCCTGAACGACTACAGGAAGACCGCCGCCCGCGGGATCTCCGAGCGCGACGACGATCTCGATGTGCTCCTCGAGGCGCTGGAACGGGAGTCGAGCGAGGTCCGAGCCGAGGTCGAGCGGTCGCGGGGATACAGGCGCGCGACCGGGTTGGCGTCCTTGACGCAGGTGGAGCGAGCCGCGAAGGCGGCTGAGAAGGTCGGGCGTTCCGCCGAGGACGAGCCCTCGTTCTCGTCCGTCTTCGAGGCCATGGCCTGGGACGCGGCCAACCCACGCGAGCCGCGCGAGCGGGGTCTGCTCGATCTCGTCGGCGGCGACGAGAGCGCCGATCCAGACCTCTGGATCGCGACCGCGCCCGAGGTGACGCCGGGAGCCGACGGTCCTTCCCAGGTCGGAACGCCGCCGCAGGCGGAGGGCGGCCTGCGCACACGATTGCGCAGGGCGCTCGGGAGGAGCTCGGCCTAGCGCACTACGCTCCGGACATGGCGCGGCGCGAGCTCTCGAACGGACCGGGCCAGAGGATCTTGTTCTTCCTGCTCGCTAGCAGCTTCGATCGAACGTTCGCGTGCTTGCTCGATGCCCTGCGCGAGCACGGGAACAGCGTCGAGGTCGTGATCGAGAAGCGCAAGTCCTCCGGCGGGCTACCCGTCGGCGCCGGAGACGCCTTCGTCGAGCTCGCGGGACGATTCTCCGAGTTCTCGTATGTCCAGCTCGCCACGCCCCCCGATCGGTGGCTCGGGCTGCGGACGGCGATCCGCCTCGCGATCGACTTCCTCCGCTACCTCGAGCCGGAGTTCGCGAACGCGGCGCCATTGCGCGCCAGGGCGAGGGAGCGCGCGCCCTGGGCGATCCGGCGGGTGGAACGCGCGCTCACAACTCGGCCGCGCGCTCGCCGCGCTCTCGCCGCGCGACTTCGGTGGCTGGACGGCCGAATTCCGATCTCGCGCGGCCGCCGAGATCGGATCCGCGCATCCTCGCCCGACGTCGTGCTCGTGTCTCCGCTCGTCGGCCTCGGCTCGGCGCAGAGCGACTGGGTCCGGCTCGCGGCGGAGCTCGGCGTTCCGAGCGTCCTCCCGGTGGCGAGCTGGGACAACCTGACGAACAAGGGCGTCCTGAAGGCGATTCCGCAGACGGTGATCGTCTGGAACGAGGCCCAGGCGCGGGAGGCGAACGAACTGCACGGCGTTCCGGCTGCCCAGATCGCGATCACCGGAGCGCACACCTTCGATCATTGGTTCACCTGGGCATCCGGCTCCGAGCCGGCCGCATTCGCGCGCCTCGTCGGGCTGTCGCCCGGGCCGTACTTCCTCTTCGCCTGCTCGTCCCGATTCATCGCCGAGGACGAGACGCGCTTCGTCGCCGAGTGGATTCGGCGACTTCGCGCCTCGGACGACCCCCTGCTCCGGGAGGTCGGCGTGCTCGTCCGCCCTCATCCGCAGAACGCGCGCTACTGGGATCGGTTCGAGGCTCCTGACGAGGGCAGGACCGTCGTGTGGCCACGGCAGGGCGCGTCGCCGACCGCAAAGGGGAGCCGCGACGCGCTCTTCGACTCGATCCACCATTCGGCCGGCGTGGTCGGAATCAGCACGAGCGTGTTCATCGAGGCGGCGATCGTCGGCCGGCCGACGTTCACGCTCGTCTCGGACGCCTACCGGAGCACCCAGGAGGGGACGCTGCATGTTGCGCACCTGACTGGGAACGGCGAGGGGCCGCTCCTCGTCGGTCGAACCTGGGAAGAGCATCACGCCCAACTTGGGCAGGCGCTCCGACGACCCGGCCTCCACGACGAGCGGCTCGCGCGCTTCCTGGAAGATTTCGTCCGTCCGCGCGGACTCGCCGTTCCCGCCGCGGAGCTCGCAGCGACCGCCGTCGAGAAGGCGACTCGCGCAGGCCTCCACAGGTCGCCTGCGCGGCTCGGGGGGGCCGAGCTTGCCCGTATCCTCCGTGGATGGCGACCCGGGAGCTAGAACAGTCACAGCGCGGCTACGACGCCGCTCGACGGACCGGCTCGACCCGTATCACCGTACTCGAGCCGCGCGGTCCCGGCATCCGCGCAGCGCTTGGTGAGCTCTGGCGCTATCGACGGTTCACGCTCTTCTTCGGCAAGCGAATGCTCTCGAAGCGCTACTCGCGCACCTGGCTCGGGCTTCTCTGGCTGCCGCTGCGACCCGTGCTCAACGTGGCGACGAAGCTGCTCGTCTTCGGCGGGCTCGTCGGGATCACGGCCGGGAAGACGCCGTATCCGATCTTCTTCCTGATGGCCTCGGCGGCCTGGGGATTGTTCGCGGAGTGCGTGCTCTGGTCGACTCGGAGCCTCGATCTCAACCGCAGCCTGCTCCGCGATGTGCACGTGCCCCGACTCGTCGTGATCGCCTCGGCGATCGTTCCGAGCCTGATCGAGTTTGCGATCGTGATCGCGATCGCGGCGAGCGCGCTCGTCTATTACCTCATCCGAGCGAACGTCTTCTACCTGGAGCTGACGCTGTGGTCGCCCCTCGCGATCGGAGCGGCGCTCCTTCTGATCGCGCTCCTCGGACTCGGCGTGGGGCTCGTCACCGCCTCGGCGGGCGCCCGGGCGCGGGACGTCAGGTTCGGCGTCGCCTATGCGCTCCGCTTCGGCTACTTCTTGACGCCGGTCATCTATCCCTTCGAGCTGATCCCGCACCAGTACAAGCCGATCGCGCAGCTCAACCCCGTCACCGGCGCGCTCGAGCTCTTCAAGCTCGGGCTCTTACCGAACGAGGAGGTGAGCCCGAAGGCGGTCGCGGTCACCGTCGCGGCCGTGCTCGTCCTCTGGCTTCCCGGCCTGTGGCTCTTTCAGCGGCGAGAGGTGCGCGACTGGTGAGCGGGAAGGGTTCCCGAGCAGCGGTCGATCTGCCCGAGGACGTGTCGCTCTCGGTCGAGAACGTCTCGAGAACGGACACCGACATCCACGAGGCGCGCTACCGCCCGGCGGTGTCCATCTATGCGCGCCTGCGGGAGCGGCAAGCCGCTGACCGGAGCCCGGCCGGTGTCTCCTACGACGTCGAGGGCGAGGACGACGACGAGGACGACGAGGCTGAAAGCGCCTCGGAGATCCTGACCTCCCCGATCGCCGACGTTGCCTTCACCGTCCGCAGAGGCGAAGCCGTGGGCATCGTGGGCAGCCCCTACTCGGCAGTTCGGACGCTCACGCGCGCCCTGAGCGGGATGACCGCGCCTTCATCCGGCCGGATCGTCATGCGCGGACGCATCGCGCCGAGCGTCGAGCTCGCGGTCGCGCTCACGAGTCGCGAGCCGACGGTCCGCGCGGTCGCGCGGGGGCTCTCGGAGCTCGCAGGCCCGGGTCGCCGGCTCCGCGGCGAGTACGTTCGAAAGGCGTTGGAGCTCGCGTTTGCCGACGAGCCCTACGCGGCGTCGTTGGCCCAGCCGCCGAAGCAGTATCTGAGGCGGGCTGCCGTCGCCGCGACGCTCGATCCCTTCGCCGAGATCCTGCTCATCGACGCCCTTCCCGGGTTCGGGGATCCGGCATTTCCGGAGCGCTGCATCCGGCGAATCCAAGCTCGGCTCGCCGAGGGCGCCGCCGCGGTCGTCGCCTGTGAGGACCTCGACGTGATTCGCGCCCTCTGCTCGCGCGTCGTGTGGCTCGAGGGCGAGCGAGTCCGACGAATCGGCCCGGTCGACGAGGTGCTCGCCGAGCTCGGCCTGGGAGCCAAACCCGAAGAGGCCATGGAGGCGGAGCCCGTGGCGTCGTCGACGGAGGAGGATGAGGAACCCGCGGCGGAGCCCGTCGAGACGCCGGAGCGCACTCCTCGATCGAAGCCCCCGCTGCGCTGGTTCGACGAGCACGCGGCGCTCACGTCCGTGCAGGTCGAGCACGGCTCGGAATGCGGAGATGCATTCGGCAGCGGGGAGGAGATCCGCATCCGAGTCGTCTTCGACACGGCTACGGCCGCCACGGTCCGAGTCGTGGTTCGCCTCCTGAGCGACGAGACTCGAACCCTCCTGAACGACTTCCCGCTCGAGCCGGGCTCGTACATCGCGCAGCTCCGGCTCCCCGACGGGATCGAAGCCGCGGGCGACTATGACATCGCCGCCTGGCTTATCTTCGAGCACGAGACCGGCCGGACGAAGATCGGAAGGGTCCCCGCCGCGCGCATCCGCGTGACGCACGACGAGAGCGTGCTCCCGCTGGAGCCCGAGGGCGTGGCTCGCGCCACTGACGTCTCGGCGGACGACGACGGCGAGTGGGCGATCGAGTCGGCGCCGCCGGCCGCCCTGGAACTGCTCGGCAGGTGAGCGCGAAGGCGACGCAGGCCGACCGCTCGCGCCGCGTCGCGGCTCTCGCCTACGACTACCGCGCGCACGTCACCGAGGACGTGGTCGAATGCAACCTCTGCGGCGGCGACGCATTCGTCGAGACGGCTGGACGGGATCGCTACGGCTATCCGGTGACCTACCAGGTCTGCGCTGCCTGCGGGCTCGGGTTTCTCTCGCCGCGGCTGACGGCCGCCGAGTACGCCGACTTCTACGCTCGGATCTACCGGCCGCTCGTGAGCGCGTATCACGGCCGGCGGATCGACGCCGAGACGGTGCAGGCGGAGCAGCGGACGTACGCGGACGAGCTCGTCGAGTTCCTCGGGACGGCGCTCCCCGCGCCGCCTCGAACCGTTCTCGACGTGGGCGGATCGACCGGTGTCGTCGCGGACGCGGTCCGCGACGCGTTCGGCGCCCGTGCGACCGTGCTCGACCCCTCGCCCGACGAGCTGGCGCGCGCGGCCGCGGCCGGGATGGAAACCGTCGCCGGATTCGCCGAGGATGCCGATCTGCGCGGGCGGACGTTCGACCTCGTTCTCCTCTGCCAGACCATCGACCACCTGCTCGACGTGGCGGCGACCCTCCGCTCGGTGCGCGGCTGGATCGCTTCTGGAGGCCATGCCTTCGTGGACGTGCTCGACGTCGACCTGATGCTGCGCCGGCGCGGCTCGATCGAGGAGGCCGTCAAGGTCGACCACCCCTTTTACCTGACGAAGGCGACGGCGCTCGGCTACTTCGCCCTGATCGGGCTCGCGCCGGTCGCGGAGCGGCTCCTGGACGACGGCCACTGGGGCTTCGTCCTCGCTCCCACCGATCCGGCGGAGCCGGATTGGGCCGCGCTGAGGGCCGGCGCCGAGACGCATCTCGCGGCAGTTCACTCGCTCCGGGAAGAGCGGGTGGGGGTGCGAGCGCTCGCGGTCGTGCCGGCGCGTGGCGGCTCGCGGCGGGTTCCCCGCAAGAATCTCGCCGAGCTCGGCGGCAAGAGCCTGGTGCGCCGCGCCCTCGAGACGGCGCTCGCCGCAGGCTGCTTCGACACGGTCGCCCTCTCCACGGAGGACGTCGAGATCGCCGCGGAGGCAGCGGGTCTCGACGTGATCGTCCTCGACCGGCCGCCCGAGCTCGCCACCGACGACGCGCTCGCGGTCGACGTCGTCCGCCATGCCCTCGAGACGCTCGAGTCGGACGGCAGGTTCGACGTGGTCGCGGTCGTCCAGGCGACCTCTCCCTTCACCTCGCCCGCCGACGTCGCGGGGGCGGTCGCGATGCTCGTCCAGACGGGTACGGCCTCCGTCGTCTCGGTCGTCAAGGTCGAAGCCGGTCTGCACCCGCTCAAGCTGAAGCTGCTCGAGGGAGACCGGCTGCTCCCCTACGTCGCCGAGGACGGGCTCGCGCCGTCACAGCTCCTGCCCGAGCTCTGGATGCGGAACGGCTCGGTCTATGTCAGTCGGAGGGATGTGCTCGACGGCGACCGACTGATCGACGAGCGCGATGTGCACGCGTTCGTGATGCCCGCGGAGCGCTCCCTCGACATCGACACACCACGCGACCTGGCCTTCGCGCGCTTCCTCCTGACGCAGGCGCCGCGGAAAACCTAGAGGAGGCGGCGGGCCAGGCGTCGAAGCCGGCTCGGCTGCGGGCGCGGCTCGGGCTCGGAGCAACCGGCGCCGTAGGCAGCGAGGGCGGCGAGGGCGGGCTCGAGCGGCTCCGCCGGCAGCGGCAGCGGCGCGCCGCGACGCACGCCCACGCAGATCAGCCGCTTCGGATTCGGCGCGGCCACAGCGCTACCCGGTTCCATCGACGAGGCGACGAGCTCCACGCCGGCGAGCGCGAGCAGCGCGCGGAGCGAGGCCGTCGTGAAGGTGAAGACGTGCTTGTCGCTCGCCATGTAGTCGAGGTCGCGGTGCTCGCCGAGCGTCTCGAGGTTCGGCACCGAGATCCAGATCGCGCCGCCCGGCCGCAGCGACGCCGTCAGGTCGGCAACGGTGGCCGCCGGATCCGGCAGGTGCTCGAGCGTGTGGTGGAGAACGACCAGGTCGAGCGATGAGTCGCCCGGCGGCGTCTGGAGGAGCTCGTGCTCGCGCGCCGCAATCGCCGCCGCCCGGCGACCCGGCTCGATCCCGTACGTCTCCCAGCCGCGGTCGCTCAGGGCGCTCAGCCAGCCGCCGACCCCGCAGCCGAAGTCGAGTGCTCGTGGGCGGGTGTCGCCGTCCGCCGCCGGCAGATCCACGACAGCGGCGAGCCGATCGAGAGCGGCCGCGTGCTTCGAGCGGAGCTTCTGCACCCGCTGGAGCGCCTCGGTCTCGTCCTCGGTGATCCGATCGTCCCACCCGTCGGAGCGCGTGTAATACGCGGTCAAATCCTCGCCCCTCGGCCTCGGGAACGAGTAGACGATTCCGCAGCTCGCGCAGCCGAGGAGCGCGACGTTGAGCTGCGAGGTCGCACGAGGCTTGCCGTGGTTTACCGGATAGACGTGCAGGACCGATGGGCTCGGGTCTTCGCAGACCGGGCACGGTTGCGCCGGCGAAAGGAGTGGAAAAACCCGCGTCGGCAGCACGGACGAGACCCTACGACACGAGCGCAGGGGCCGGAACAGGCGGCGCTACACTCGTGCGCGTGGAGATCGCGGGACACCAGGTCGCAGCCGGAAAGGCTCTCGTCATCGCCGAGATCGGCAACAACCACGACGGCAGCGTCTACCAGGCGGAGCGGCTGATTGACGTGGCTGCCGAGGCGGGTACGGACGCCGTCGAGTTCCAGACGCACATCGCGGAGGCGGAGATGCACCCGTCGACGCCGACGCCACCGCACTTTCCAGAGCCGCGCTGGGAGTTCACGAAGCGGATGGAGCTCTCCGCCGACGACCACG
>JBPCJB010000134.1:0-3038 GCA_051005735.1 Gaiellaceae bacterium
CGTGCTCACGGACACGATCGAGAAGGCGTTCGACTCGATCTTCTCGAGCTCGTACGCGCAGACCGACGCCGTCGTGAGCGGGAAGAAGCTGGTCGAGTGGTCGCAAACGGGCAAGGCGACCGTCTCGTCGGATCTGCTTCGTCGCGTCCAGGCATTGCCCGAGGTCGAGGCGGCCGCGGGAACGATCCTCGACATGTCGGGCGATGCGAACCAGGCGAAGATCCTCGACCGGGACGGCGAGGCGATCCAGGGCTCGAACCCGACGTTCGGGCTCGGCGTCGATCCCGGGGACGAGCGGTTCAATCCCTTCCGGCTCGTCGAGGGCGACTGGGCCTCCGGGCCGAAAGAGGTCGTGATCGACCTGAACACAGCCGACGCGCAGGGTTTCCGCGTGGGCGAGCAGGTGAAAGTCGCCGGCGAGGGTCCCGTACGGAGCTTCACGCTCGCCGGGATCGTGCGCTTCGGCGACGTCGACAGCCTGGGCGGCGCCACGATCGCACTCTTCGACGTGGCGACGGCGCGGCAGGTGCTCGACAAGACCGGCTTCGATGCGGTCGCCGTGGCGGCCCGGGACAATGTCTCCGCAGAGCGGCTGATCGACGCGATCACCGTGGCGCTGCCGGACTCGGTGGAGGTCAAGACCGGCTCCGAGCAGGCGGCAGAGGACGGCGAGGGCGTCGGCGAGTTCGTCACGTTCATCCGCTACTTCCTGCTCGCGTTCGGCGGAATCGCCCTCTTCGTGGGCGCCTTCGTGATCTTCAACACGCTCTCGATCACGGTCGCGCAGCGGACGAAGGAGCTCGCGACGCTGCGGACGCTCGGCGCCTCCCGCCGCCAGGTGCTGCGCTCGGTCGTCCTGGAAGGGGCGATCCTGGGCGTCGTCGCCTCGGCAGTCGGGCTCGGAGCCGGCGTTCTGATCGCGAAGGGGCTGACTGCGCTGATGCGCGCGGTAGGCCTCGAGCTCCCGCAGGCGAGCATGGTCTTCGCGACGAGGACGGCGATCGTCGCGATGCTCACCGGCACGATCGTGACCCTCGTCGCATCGGTCTGGCCGGCGGTGCGGGCGACCCGCATCTCGCCGATCTCTGCCGTGCGCGAGGGCGGAATGGTCGTGAGGAAGCCGTCCCGGAAGACACTCGTCGTCGGCCTCGTCCTGGCGGCGCTGTCAGTGGCCGGCCTCGTCAACGGCACGCTCGGCGATGACGTCTCGGCGACCGTCCGCGTGCTCGGGATCTCCCTCGGCGTGCTCGGTCTCTTCATCGGGGTCGCGCTGATCGCGCCGCGGCTGATCCGCCCGCTCGCTCACCTCGTCGGCCTGCCCGGCGCCCGCCTTGGCGGCACCGCCGGCCGGCTCGCCCAGCAGAACGCGATCCGGAACCCGGGCCGTACCGCCTCGACCGCCGCTGCGCTGATGATCGGGCTGACGCTC
The DNA here is from genome assembly GCA_051005735.1 of Gaiellaceae bacterium. Taxonomy (GTDB): domain Bacteria; phylum Actinomycetota; class Thermoleophilia; order Gaiellales; family Gaiellaceae; genus Gaiellasilicea. The sequence continues at coordinate 1,430 of JBPCJB010000134.1, forward strand.
GTCTCGTTCGTGGCCGTCTTCGGGAAGGCGCTGCTCGCGAGCGACGAGAACAACCTGCGCAAGCAGCTCGGCACGAGTCACGTGATCACCTCGCAGAGCGGCTGGGACACGGTTCCGGTCGGCGCCGGCGAGGCTGCGGCCGCCGCCGACGGCGTCGAGCTAGCGTCCTCGATCCGCGGCGACCGGGCGCAGCTCAGCGGCGGCGGCGAGGTCGACGTCAGCGGCGTCGATCCGACCACGATCGGCCGGGCGTACAAGTTCGAGTGGGTCGAGGGCTCGGCGGCAGCCCTCGCGTCGCTCGACGGGGGCGGCGCGATCGTGCGCGAGGGCCTCGAGCTGCCGGGGGCCGGGCAGGCCAGGGTCGGGGATCCGATCAGGTTCCTGACCCCGGCAGGCAAGAGTGTCGACACCGTGGTGCGCGGGGTCTACAAGAAGCACGGCGACCTCGACCAGCTCCTCGGTCAGGTCGTGCTCTCGCACGAGGCGTTCGATCGTTCGTTCCCACGGCCGGCCGACCTGCTCACGCTCGTGCAGGCCGGCTCGACGACCGCGCTCGAGCAGGCGCTCGCGGCCTATCCTGACGCGAAGCTCCAGAGCGGTGAGGCGTTCATCGCGAGCTGGACGAAGTGGCTCACCGACGTGATGAGCCTGTTCTACGTCCTGCTCGCGCTCTCGGTGATCGTCTCGCTCTTCGGGATGGTGAACACGCTCGTGCTCGCCGTCTTCGAGCGTACGCGCGAGCTCGGGATGCTGCGCGCGGTCGGGATGACGCGCCGGCAGGTGCGGCGGATGATCCGGCACGAGGCAGTCGTGACCTCGCTGATCGGCGCCGCGCTGGGGTTGCCGCTCGGCGTCGCGCTCGGCGCGCTCGTGACGCAGTCGCTCTCGGAGTTCGGCGTCTCGTTCTCGCTGCCGGTGGTGCCTCTGGTCGCGTTCGTCGTCGTCTCGATCGTGGCCGGGATCGCGGCGGCGGTGCTCCCGGCCCGCCGTGCGGGACGGCTGAACGTGCTCGAGGCGCTCCAGTACGAGTAGCGCCTCGCAAGGACTGCGGAGCGGGCCGGGGGGCGCCCGCTCCGCAGTAAGTTCCTCGGGTGTTGCTCACGATCGAACAGGGGACGACGGGCACGACCTGCCTCGTTGTCGACGAGGCGCTCTCGATCCGCGGGCGCGGCTATCGCGAGCTGACACAGCACTTTCCGGCGCCGGGGCTCGTCGAGCACGACGCCGAGGAGATCTGGGAGACGGTGCTCGCCGCGGCCGAGGCAGCGCTCGCCGCTGCCGGCGTCGGGGCGAGCGAGTTGCGCGCGGTCGGGGTCGCGAGCCAGCGCGAGACGACGGTGCTCTGGGATCGCGCGACCGGCAGGGCGGTCGCACCGGCGCTCGTCTGGCAGGACCGGCGGACTGCCGCGCGCTGCGCTGAGCTTCCCGCCGAGCTGATCCGGGAGCTGACAGGGCTCGTTCCCGACCCGTACTTCTCGGCGACGAAGCTCGAGTGGCTGCTCGCGCACACAGGCGCCGCCGGCGACCTCGCGTTCGGCACGGTCGACTCATGGCTCGCCTGGAAGTTGACCGGCGAGCACGTGACCGATGTCTCGAATGCCTCGCGCAC
>JBPCJB010000135.1:0-3837 GCA_051005735.1 Gaiellaceae bacterium
CGGATGTCGTTCGCCCGTTTCAGAGCTTCCATCCGCTGGTCGAGCGACCGCAGAGGAGCCTGGGCCTGCATCTTCGTCGTCACCATGAGCGCGGGATACTACCAGCCTCGCCGTCGCGGTCAAGCAGGGTGTTTTTCGCCCATTTGCAGCAATTTTTCGAATTCGTTGCCAGTTTCGGCGACCAATCGCGGCAGTGATCCCAGAGCCATGCGGTGGGCGGCGAGAGGATGGGCGAGGTTGCGGGACGCCGCCTCGGCCGCGAGCTCGGCGCGAATCCGCTCGGGCGCCTCCGGCTCGGAGAAGAGGATCGTCCCGAGCGCGACGGAGCTCGCTCCGGCCGCGATCAGCTCGAGCGCGTCGAGGCCGGTGCGGACGCCTCCCATCCCGACGATCGGCAGGTCGACCGCGGTCGCGCAGGCGTGAACCGCGGCGAGCGCGACCGGCTTCAGCGCCGGTCCGGAGTAGCCGCCCGTGCCGGTCCCGAGCGCCGGCCGAAGGTCGTCACCGAGTGTCAGGCCGCGGAGCGTGTTCACGAGCGAGAGCCCGTCGGCGCCGGCCGACTCGACCGCGCGAGCGTGCTCGGCGAGGTTCCAGGTCGCCGGCGAGAGCTTGGCGTAGATCGCCAGCTCCGTCGCCTCGCGGCAGGCGGCCACGATCTCGGCGGCGCTCTCGGGCGCCTCGTCCACATTCGGACAGGAGAGGTTGAGCTCGATCGTGACGTTCTCGAGCTGCGCGCACGTCACCGCGTAGTCGGCCGCCGAGAAGCCGCCAACCGAGACCCACAGCGGCACTCCGAGCTCACGCAGCCGCGGCAGCACCTCGGCGACGAAGCGCTCCCGCCCGGGATTGGCGAGCCCGATCGAGTTGAGCATTCCCGCCTCTGTCTCTGCGATCCGCACGGGCGGGTTTCCCTCGCGGGGCGCCGGCGTGATCGTCTTCGTCACGAAGGCATCCAGCGAGCGCGCGATTCCCGGCGCCGTCAGCGCGTCGAGGCAGCCGGACGCGTTCAGGAGCACGAGTCTTCACCTGATCTTGCGCCTGTGGGCGAGCCGACTGCTGCGGGCGGAGGCGGGCTCTGCCCGGCAGGCGCCCAAGCGCGGCCGGCCGGGCCGGAGCGGCTCATGGAACCCTGGGTTTCCCCATGCCGAAGGACAGGCCCTTCGACGCAAAGGCGCTTCAGCTCGCCGTCGAGCTCGACTGCGCAGCCGTAGCAGGCGCCGTAGCCGCAGGCCATCGGCGCCTCGCCGGCGAGCTGGGCGCTCGGCACGAGCAGCCGGAGCGCCTCCAGCATCGGCTCCGGTCCGCACGCGAGCACGTCGTGCGGCTCCTCGGGCAGGAGCGCCGTGACGAGCACCGGCTCGATGCAGACTTCGGCGTCCGGCAGGAGCGCGGCGGCCTCTGCGTGCCACTCGCTGCGGAAGCCGAGGATCGCGGGCGGGCGTCCTAGTCGCCGCGAGAGGAACGGCAGCGGCGCGATCCCGATCCCGCCGCCCACGAGCAGCGGACGCTCGACCGCGAGGTCGAAGCCGTTTCCGAGGGGGCCGAGGAGGTGCAGCTTCGCTCCCGGCTCGAGCTTGCAGAGCGCCCGCGTGCCGGGGCCGATCGGGTCGATCAGGAACGCCAGCTCGGAGGACGTCGCGAGGCAGAGGCTCATCGGCCGGGGGAGGATTCGTCCTGGCGCTTCGAGCATGAAGAACTGGCCCGGCTCGCCCGGCTCGAGGTCGCCACGCTCGAGCCGAAGCAGCGTGTAGGGCCCAAGCGGCTCGGCGCCGGCGACCCTACGCAGCCTGCGTCGCACTGGCAACCTTCTCGGCGCCGTCCACGGCGGCAGCCGCCTCTCGCTCGAGCCGTTCCTGGAGCGAGCACGGTGTCTCCGAGCGACCGTGCGCGATCGCTGCGACCGCGAGGCCCGCCGCGGCGAGCGTCGTAATGCAGGGCACCCGTGCCGCGAGCGCCGCCTCGCGGATCAACGAGCCGTCGCGCCGGGCGCCGGAGCCCTGCGGTGTGTTGACGACGAGATTGCAGCGGCCGCTGCGGATCAGCTCGACGACCGTCGCGTTGTCGTCGTCCGCCTCCGAGACCTTGTCCACGCGCTCCACCTCGAGTCCCGCGCTTTCCAGGCTCCGAGCAGTCCCTGCGGTCGCGACGAGCCGGAAGCCGAGCGTTGCGAGCCCGGCCGCCACCGCCACGATGCCCGACTTGTCGGCCTCCCTCACGGAGAGGAACGCCGTCCCCGTGGTCGGCAATGGCCGACCCGCGGCGCGCTCGGCCTTTGCGAACGCCGTGGGCAGGTCCTCGGCGCTCGCCATCACCTCGCCCGTCGAGCGCATCTCCGGCCCGAGCACCGGATCGGCGCCGGGGAAGCGCGCGAACGGGAGCACCGCCGCCTTGACGCTCACCTGCGTCGGCCGGCGCTCGGGTCCGAGCTCGAGCTCGTGCAGCCGTGCGCCCGCCGCGAGCCGCGCCGCCGCGTCGACGAGATTGAGCCCGGTCGCCTTCGAGGCGAATGGCACAGTCCTGGAGGCGCGCGGGTTCGCCTCGAGCACGTGCAGCTCACCGTCGGCGAGCGCGAGCTGGACGTTCAGCAGCCCCACCACGCCGAGCGCGGGACCGAGGCGGCGAACGACGCGGCAGACGTCGCGGTAGGTCGCGGCGTCGAGCGAGGGCGCAGGGAGCACGCAGGAGGAATCACCCGAGTGGATTCCCGCTTCCTCGACGTGCTCCATCACGGCGCCGATGTGAACGGAGACGCCGTCGCAGAGCGCGTCCACGTCGATCTCGAGCGCGCCCTCCAGGAAGCGATCGACCAGTACCTCGCCTGCGATCCCCCTCATCGTCTCGCGCACCTGCCCCGCGTCGTAGCAGACCCGCATCGCGCGGCCACCGAGCACGTAGCTCGGGCGGAGGAGCACCGGGTAACCGATCCACTTGGCGAGCGCGACGGCCTCGTCGGGCTCGGCCGCGATCCCCCACTCCGGGCAGCGGAGGCCCAGCTCGGCGAGGAGCGAGCCGAAGCGCTCGCGATCCTCAGCGAGGTCGATCGCCTCGACGGGTGTGCCGAGCAGCTTGAAGCCGGCGCCCTCGATCGCGGCTGCGAGCTTCAGCGGCGTCTGACCGCCGAACTGGGTCACGACGCCGACGGGGCGCTCGCGCTCGAGCACCGGGAGCACGTACGCCTCGGTGAGCGGCTCGAAGTAGAGCCGGTCCGAGGTGTCGTAGTCGGTCGAGACCGTCTCCGGGTTGCAGTTCACGAGCACGGCCTCGTAGCCCTGGGCGCGGAAGCTCTGGACTGCGTGGACGCAGCAGTAGTCGAACTCGATCCCCTGGCCGATCCGGTTCGGGCCGGAGCCGAGGATCACCACCACCGGTCGTTCCGACGAGGGACCGCGAGGATCGTCGGCCTCGCCTGTCGTCGAGTAGTAGTAGTTCGACTCGGATGCGACCTCACCGGCGACCGAATCGACCCGGCGGTAGACACGCTTCCCGCCCGGGAGCCCTTTCGTCCTCAACTCCTCGAGCTCCCGGCGAAACCAGGGATGGACACCCTCGGGCACGCTCTCGAGGTCGGGCCACGGCGTCACCGCGCCGGCATCGAGCTCGCGGCTGACGAACGCCTTCCAGAACGCCTCCTGGAAGGTGCGGCCGATCCCCATCGTCTCGCCGACGGACTTCATCTGGGTGCCGAGCGTCGGGTCGGCGCCGGGGAACTCCTCGAAGGCGAAGCGCGGCAGCTTGACGACGACGTAGTCCAGCGTGGGCTCGAAGCTCGCGGGCGTCGTCTTCGTCAGATCGTTCGGGATCTCGTCCAGCGTGTAGCCGACCGCGAGCCTCGCCGCG
>JBPCJB010000136.1:0-4377 GCA_051005735.1 Gaiellaceae bacterium
ATCCGCTCCTCGCCCGCCGAGTCCGTGTAGGCCGCCAGCTCGAGGCTGCACTCGCGATCGACCTCCTCGAAGCCCGTGGGAAAGAGCTCGAGCATGACAGCGCGCGCCGGCTCGGCCCGAGCCGGCGGCACGGTGACGGAGACGCGCCGCAGGAGCTTCAACGCCGTGTCTTCAACGGAGGGCGCTCCGGAGCTTCTCGAAGAAGCCTTCGTCGCGCTTGTACGTCTCGTCGGTGGAGTGCTGCTCGAACTGCTCGAGCAGCGTCCGCTGCTCGGCGGTCAGCCGCCGCGGCACGGAGACGTTGACGAGCACGCGCTGGTCGCCGCGGCCGTAGCGCTGGAGCGCGGGCATGCCCTTGCCGCGGAGGACGCGGACCTCGCCTGGCTGAGTACCCGGCTCGAACTCGAGCTCGATGTCGCCTTCCAGGGTCGGGACCGGGACACGCGCGCCGATCGCGGCCTGCACGATCGTCAGGTCGACGCTCGCGAGGATGTCGTCACCGTCGCGCTCGAAGCGCTCGTGACGGGCGACGCGCACCTCCACGTAGAGATCGCCGGCGGGTCCTCCCTGCGCCCCGGCATGGCCCTCGCCGCGGATCCGAATCTGCTGACCGCTCTGGATCCCGGCGGGGATCTCGACGTCGACCATCCTCTCGCGAGTCGTCCGGCCGGCGCCCGCGCATTCCCGGCACGGCGTCTCGGAGAACCGGCCGCTGCCGCCGCAGGTCGGGCACCCCTGTGCGCGGACGAACTCGCCGAAGACGCTCCGCGAGACCTGCTGGACGCGGCCGGCACCGTCGCAGGTCCCGCACGTGATCGGCGTTGTGCCCGGCTCGGCGCCGTCCCCATCGCAGCGCTCGCAGGTCAGTGCGACCTCGAGCTCGACTCGGCGCGCCACTCCGGCGAAAGCCTCCGCCAGCTCGATCTCGACGGCAAGCCCGACGTCGCCGCCTCGGCTCGCGGCGGTCCGGCCCGCTCGGCCCATCAGGTCGTCGCCGAAGAAGGCCGAGAAGATGTCGCTGAGGTTGCCGAAGTCGAAGTTGCCGGGCGCGTAGCCGCCGCGCTTCAGGCCGGCGTGTCCATACTGATCGTAGAGCCTGCGGGTCTCGACATTCGAGAGCACCTCGTAGGCCTCGGCGATCTCCCGGAAGCGGGCCTGCGCGTCGGGCTCCTGGGAGACGTCGGGATGGAGCTTCTGCGCGAGCCTGCGGAAGGCCTTCTTGATCTCGGCGTTGCTGGCGCCGCGCTCGACGCCGAGCAGCTCGTAGAGGTCTCGCTCGGCCGTCGCCATCGTCTCCAGGGTAGACGCTCGGCGGTTAGTCCTCGTACGCCGTCTCAACGAGTCGCGAGAGCTCGAGCGCGGCGGCTCGAACGGTTCGGACCGCCATCCCGTAATCCATCCGCACCGGACCGAGCAGGCTGACCGTGCCGAGCGTTCGCGTCGACAGGCCGTAGGTGGCGCCGACGAGCGCGACGCTCTGGAGGTCGGGATGGTCGAGGCCGACGCGGACGAAGGGCCGACGTGCGTCGAAAGCGTCGCTCATCAGCGCGAGCACGGCCGCACGCTGCTCGAGCACCGAGAGCAGCCGTCGGCACGCCTCGAGCTCGTCGTCGCGCACGTCGTTGAGGAGCGAGGCAGCCCCACCGACGTAGAAGAGCTGAGCGGTCGGGGCCGCGAGGTCGACGAAAGCAGGCCGGAGCGCGTCGAGGAATCCCTGCTCGCGGGCCGAGAGGCTCGCATCCTCGATCCGCCGCCGGAGCAGATGCGTGCCGAGCTGGACGCCCGACACGCGCTCGTTCAGATACTCGTTCGCCCAGGCCGCGAGGCCCGAATCGACCGGCTGCTCGAACTCGAAGAGCCTCTTTGCGACTCCGCCCGTCGAGGTGATCGTCACCACCATCACAACGCGCGGCTGAAGAACGAGCACCTCGACATGGCGCACGGTCGCGGTCTGGAGACCCGGCGCCGAGACGAGCGCCAGGAGGCGCGTGACCTGGGAGAGCATCTCCGTCGTCGACTGCAACGCGGACTCGAGCTCGCTACGCATCGCAGTGAGATCGAGTGGGAAGCGGGCGGGCCGTGGCTCGACGGCCTCGAGAATCTCGGAGGCGTAGAGGCGGTAGCCCGAGTCGGTCGGAACCCGGCCCGCGGAGGTGTGAGGATGAGTGAGGAGCCCGAGCGACTCGAGCTCGGCCAGCTCGTTGCGGACGGTCGACGCGGAGACCGGCAGCCCGGAGCGCTCGACGAGCGACTTCGAGCCCACGGGCTCGCCGGTTGCGATGTACTCGGCGACGACCCGTCTCAGGATCTCGCGACGCCGTTCGGTCAGCTCCGCCATTTGCAGGGGATTTTAGCTGTGAGAGTCGGCAAGCAGCTCGGCGGTGACTCCGCCGCCGAGGAAGCGGCCACGCGGCGTCAGCTCGAGGAGGCTGCCGTTGTCGCGCGTGCGGGCGAGCGCGAGCCCCTCGAGGCGCTCCACGGCATCGTCGTCGAGCGCCTCCTCGAGCCCGGCCGTCGCGAGCGGCTCGTCGAGTCTGAGGCCGAGCATCACTCGCTCGCGGGCCTGGACATTTGCATCGAGCGGCTCGAGCTCGCGAGGAGGGCGCTCGCCGCGCGCCAGGGCGGCGGTGTAGCGCGCGACGCTCGGCGCGTTTCGCCAGCGGAGGCCGGCGACGGTCGAGACGGCGCCGACCCCGACACCGAGGTAGTCGCGGCCGAGCCAGTAGCCGAGATTGTGCTGCGCGCGCAGCTCGCGACGTGGATCCGGCCGACAGAAGCTCGCCGTCTCGTACCAGCGGTAGCCGGCGGCGGTGAGAGTCTCGACCACCGTCTCGAAGTAGCCCTCGATCGCGTCGGCCTGCTTCGCGAGCTCGTCGCCGTACGCGTGGGTGAAGCGCGTGCCGGGCTTCGCCTCGAGCTCGTAGCAGGAGAGATGCTCGGGCTCGAGCCCGAGCGCGGCGTCGAGGTCGCGGGCCAGGTCGGCCGCGCTCTGGCCGGGAATGCCGTAGATCAGGTCGAGCGAGAGGTTGTCGAAGCCAGCTGCCCGCAGCGTCGGGACGGCGGCGCGAACGGTGGCCGGGCTCGCGCGGCGCTCGAGCACCTCGAGCAGGTGAGGCTGGAAGCTCTGCGCCCCGAGCGAGACGCGGTTGACGCCGTGCTCGCGGAGGAGCGACGCGAGCGGCGGGGTGACTGTCTCCGGGTTGGCCTCGACGGTAACCTCGGCCGCGGTCGGGAGCGCCGCGAGGAGTCGCGCGAGCGCGGCCGGCTCGGTGAACGTGGGGGTGCCGCCGCCGAGGAAGATCGTCGCGAGCTCGTCCGCGAGCACGTGCCGCTCGAGGGCAAGCTCGGCGAGGAGCGCGTCGACGTAGCTGTCGTGCTCGCCCCGCTTGCCGACCGCGGTGACGAAGTCGCAGTAACCGCAGCGGTGCGCGCAGAAGGGCAGGTGGACGTACAGATGACGCGCCCCGGCGGTCGCGCCTGTCGGCCTCGGCTCGACGTCCGCCGGACCAGCCCCCCACTGGGGGGCGCGAAGGCCCCCTTCTGGAACGGTATGCGCCGAGCCGTCACTGAGGTGTGACGACTTCGTGCCAACTTCGTGACTCCTGCCCACCGCGCCGCTCATCGCTTCTCGTCGAGGTTGAGCACCGCGAGGAACGCCTCCTGCGGCACCTCGACGCCGCCGACCTGCTTCATCCGCTTCTTGCCCTTCTTCTGCTTCTCGAGCAGCTTCCGCTTGCGGCTGATGTCGCCGCCATAGCACTTCGCGAGCACGTCCTTGCGCTTCGCCTTCACCGTCTCGCGCGCGATCACCCGCGAGCCGATCGCGGCCTGAATCGCCACGTCGAAGAACTGGCGCGGGATCTCCTTCCGCAACCGCTCCACGAGCAGCTTCCCTCGCTCGTACGCGAACTCGCGGTGGATGATCAGCGAGAGCGCATCGACCGGCTCGCCCGCAACGAGCACGTCCACCCGCACGACGCTGCCCGCCTGGAAGCCGGCCATGTCGTAGTCGAAGCTCGCGTAGCCGCGGGTGCGCGACTTCAGCGCGTCGTAGAAGTCGAGCACGATCTCGCCGAGCGGCAACTGGTAGACGAGATGCACCCGCTCCTCCGAGAGGTACTCCATGTGGTCGAAGCTGCCGCGGCGCTCGTTGCAGAGCTCCATCACCGCGCCGACATACTCCTTGGGGACGATCACCGAGGCCTTGATGTACGGCTCCTCGACCGCCTCGAGCTCGTTCGGCAGCTCAGCCGGGTTGTGCACCTCGACCCACTCCGCGTCCGGCCGCGGCTGGACGCGATAGGCGACGTTCGGGGCGGTCACGAGCAGGTCGAGATCGAACTCGCGCTCGAGCCGCTCGCGCACGATCTCCATGTG
>JBPCJB010000137.1:0-5511 GCA_051005735.1 Gaiellaceae bacterium
TATCCGCCGCTCGCCGCCGAGGCGGTCGCCGCCGCCGACCTCGTCGTCGGCAATGAGGACGAGGTCGCCGCCGCCCGGGTCGGCCCGATCGAGCGCCTCGTCCTCAAGCGGGGAGAGAGGGGCGCGACCGTCTTCGAGGACGGAGTCGAGACGGACGTTCCCGGCTTCCCGGTCGACGTCGTGAACGGGCTCGGCGCCGGCGACGCGTTCGCGGCGGCGCTCGGCCACGGGATCCTGCGCGGACTTTCGACGACCGACGCCGTCCAACGGGCGACAGTCGCGGGCGCGCTCGTCGCGGCCCAGCTCGCGTGCTCGGAAGCCATGCCCGTGCTGGCGGAGCTCGACGCGGCGGTGCCGTTGTGACGGAACTGCTCTTGAAAAGAGATGCGTGGGACTCGGTCACGCCCGCGTCGGCGGGCTGGAGCCAGCTCTCGTTCCGCGTCGCGACCGGCCGGCTCGAGGGCGCGAGCGGCGACGAGGAGCTCTGCCTCGTGCCGCTCGGCGGGGCCTGCCGAGTCGAGCCGAGGGCGAGACGTGGGAGCTCGGGGGCGCGCCGGGTCTTCGACGGGATGCCGTGGGCGCTCTACCTGCCGCGCGACACCGGCTACGCGCTGGAGACCGCCGGCGACGTCGCGATCTGCGGCGCCCGTTGCGAGCGCCGCCATGAGCCCGTGCTCATCCGCCCCGAAGACGTCGCGATCGAGGTCCGCGGCGCCGGCAACGCGACGCGCCAGATCAATCACATCCTGCCGCCGGAGTTCCCGGCCGAGCGGCTGCTCGTCGTCGAGGTCTTCACTCCCGCCGGGAACTGGTCGAGCTACCCGCCGCACAAGCACGACAAGGACGCGCCAGCGGGCGAGGTCGTGCTGGAGGAGACCTACTACTACCGCACGGACGGTTTCGCGCTCCAGCGCCTCTACTGCCCGGAGCGGGACGTCGACCTGACCGAGACGGTGCGGGACGGCGACCTGATGCTCGTGCCCTGGGGCTACCACGCGACGTGCGCCGCGCACGGTTACGACCTCTACTACCTGAACGCGCTCGCCGGCCGGAGGCGCTCGATGGCAGCGTCCGACGATCCGGAGCTCGCCTGGGTGCGCAGCTCATGGGAGTCGGTCGAGCCCGATCCACGCGTCCCGCTCGTCTCGTGAGCGAGATCCGGGTCGCCAATGCGCCGGTCAGCTTCGGCGCGTTCGAGGCGACCGGCGGCAGCGATGTCCCTGCGGCCGAGGACACCCTCGCGGCAATCGTGTGGGGCGGCTACGCGGGCACCGAGCTCGGCCCGCCGGGATATCTCGGCGACCGCCGGACGCTGGCCGCGAGCCTGAAGCGACACGGGCTCGCGCTCACGGGCGGCTACGTTCCGATCCCTTTCGCCGAGCCGCACACCCTCGCCGAGCTCGACCTCGTCCTCGACCTCTTCGAGGCGGCGGACGCAAGGAAGGCGAGACCGGTGCTCGCCGACGCCGGGCCGCGCGGAGCGACGGACTGGAGCCGCCTGCGCGACGGTGTCGACCGCGCCGCCGAACACGCCCGTGCGCGTGGCTTCGCGCCCGTCTTTCATCATCACGGGGAGACGCGGGTCGAGACGACGGCCGAGATCGAGCGCCTGCTCGAGCTCACCGATATCCCCCTCCTGCTCGACAGCGGCCACCTGGCGCTCGCCGGCGGCGACCCCGTCCGGGCGCTCCGTGACTGGCGCTCGCGGATCGACTACGTGCACCTGAAGGACGTGCGGGCCGACGCGATCCGCAAGCCGCTCTCGGAGGTGTGGCGAACCGGCGGCTTCTGCGACCTCGGCGACGGCGTCGTCGACCTCGAAGGCTTCCTGGACGAGCTCGAGCGCTCCGGCTACGGCGGCTGGATCGTCGTCGAGCAGGATGTGCTCCCCGGCGGCTTCCCCGCCGCACGCGAGTCGCAGGCCCGGAACCGGCGCTGGCTCGCCGCGCGCGGCATCTGAGCCGGCGTCAGCGCAGCGGCGTCCGGCGACGAACCGCGACGCCGAGCTGCACCGGCTCCCGCGCCGCGCCAGCATGCTCGACCTGCAGCGTCGCGTGCGTCAGAGCGAAGCGCTCCCGGATCAGCGCCTCGAGCTCCCGCCGGATCGCATGGCAGTCGGCCGACGGGAGAACAAGCACATGAGCGGACAGCGCCGGGAAGCCGGACGTGATCGTCCAGATGTGTAGGTCGTGGACGTCGACGACCCCCGGGACCGCGGCCATCCTTCTTCCTACCTCATGCGCGTCGATCCCGACCGGCGTTCCCTCGAGCAGCACGCCGAGCGACTCGCGGACGATCGACCAAGCGCTCCAGACGACGAGCAGGCCGATCAGGATGCCGAGCAGCGGATCTGCGTAGGGCCAGCCGGTGGCGAGGACGACGAGCGCCGCAGCGATCACTCCCAACGACGAAACCAGGTCCGCGAGCACGTGCCTGAACGCCGCGCGCATGTTGAGGCTGGACTCCGACGACGGATGCAGGATCCGCGCCGCGAAGATGTTGACAGCGAGACCCGCCACCCCGGTGACGAGTACGACGGCGCCCATCACCTCGGTTGGGTCGGAAAGCCGGCGACCCGCCTCGACGAGAATCACGATCGCAATGACAACGAGGCCGAGCCCGTTGGCGAGGGCAGCGAGGATCTCGGCCCGACGCCAGCCGAAGCTTCGCTGAGGCGTTGCCGCCCGCCGTCCAAGCCAGGCGGCGAAGAGGGCGACCGATAGCGCGCCCGCGTCCGAGGCCATGTGGCCGGCGTCGGCGAGGAGCGCGAGCGACCCGGCTGCCACACCCGCAACGACCTCGACCGAGCGAGCGGCAGGGGGCGTGTCTCCCCACGGTGGCCGTGCATGGGCGGAGGGTAGCGCCCGCGTCGTTCACCAGTTTATGATCCTCGAACCTTGGCGAGCGTGACGTTCGAGGACGTCAACAAGATCTACCCGGACGGGACGAAAGCGGTCGCGGGTTTCGACCTGGAGATCCAGGACGGCGAGTTCATGGTCCTCGTGGGCCCGTCCGGCTGCGGGAAGACGACGGCGCTGCGGATGGTCGCCGGCCTCGAGGAGATCTCCCAGGGCGTGCTCCGGATCGGCGACCGCGTGGTCAACCACGTCCCCTCGCGCGACCGCGACATCGCGATGGTCTTCCAGAGCTATGCGCTCTACCCGCACCTCACGGTCTTCGAGAACATGGCGTTCGGGCTCAAACTGAGGAAGACGCCGAAAGCGGAGGTACGGAGCCGAGTGGAGAAGGCTGCTGACCTCCTCGGGCTCAAGGATCACCTCGACCGCAAGCCGCGCGCCCTTTCCGGGGGCCAGCGGCAGCGGGTCGCGATGGGCCGCGCGATCGTGCGGGAGCCCGCCGCGTTCCTGATGGACGAGCCGCTGTCGAACCTCGACGCAAAGCTTCGGGTGCAGGTGCGGGCGGAGATCAGCCAGCTCCAGACCTCGCTCGGCGTCACGACCGTCTACGTCACGCACGACCAGGTCGAGGCGATGACGATGGGCGACCGCGTCGCGGTGATGCGGAAGGGCGAGCTGCAACAGGTCGCGGCGCCCCAGGAGCTGTACGACCGTCCGCTCAACCTCTTCGTGGGCGGCTTCATCGGCAGCCCGGCGATGAACCTGCTCGAGGCGACGCTCGAGCGCAAGAACGGCGGTCTCGTCGCGGTCGCAGGCAGCCAGCGGATCGAGCTCGGCGAGGAGACGCTCTCCGTGCGCCCCGGCCTCCGGAACTATGAAGGCCGCCCGGTGGTACTGGGGATCCGGCCCGAGGATCTCGAGGACGCGTCGCTCGAGGATGGCGAGGCGACCGGGCGAACGCTCCAGGGCAAGGTCAGCTTGCGCGAGGCGCTCGGCTCCGAGGTGATGGTGCACTTCACGATCGACGCGCCGCCTGCAGTCACTGAGGAAGTGCGCGAGCTCGCGAAGGACGCCGGCAGCGAAGCGCCGAAGAGCGAGCGCGAGGCGACGCTCGTCGGTCGCTTCGGCGCCCGCACGAAAGTGAGCGACGGAGGTTCGGTGGAGGTGGCCGTAGACACGCGGGCGCTCCATTTCTTCGAGCCCGAGACCGGGCTCGGCATCTACGAGGGAGACGAAAGGAAGGGAACCGCGTGATGAGGAAGCACCGCTTGCTCTTGATTCTGGCGTTGCTCGTCGGGGCGCTCTCGCTGCTTGCGACGGGTTGCGGCGGCGGCGACGACGAGTCAGACGAGGGCGCCGCTGGGACAACCGAGGCGGCAACGACCGAGGCGGCAACGACCGAGGCGGCCACGACCGAGGCCGCGGAGGACGTCACCGGGTCGATTACGATCGCCGGCCTCTGGACCGGCGGCGAAGCTGCGTCTTTCCAGGCCGTCCTCGACGGCTTCACCGAGCAGAATCCGGGCGTCACGGTCAAGTACCGGCCGGTAGGCGACCAGCTGCCGACGGTGCTTGCGACCGCGGTCGAAGGCGGCAACCCGCCGGATCTCGCCCCGCTTTCCTCGCCGGGACTGATCAAGGACTTCGCGGAGCGCGGTGCCCTAACGCCGATCGACTTCGCGCTGGAGACGCTGAACGAGAACTACTCGGACAGCTTCGTCAAGCTGACGACGTTCGGCGGGAAGACGTACGGCGTCGCTTTCAAGGGAGCAAACAAGTCGACGGTCTGGTACAACACGCAGGCCTTCGAGGACGCTGGTGTCGAGCCTCCGACGACCTGGGACGAGTTCCTCGAGGCAGGCGATACACTGAAGGCTTCCGGGGTGACGCCGTACTCGATCGGAGCGGCGGACGGCTGGACGCTGACCGACCTGTTCGAGAACGTCTACCTCCGCACCGCCGGGCCGGAGAAGTACGACCAACTCGCCACGCACGAGATCCCGTGGACCGACCCGTCGGTCAAGGAGGCTCTCGGGGAGATGGCGAAGGTCTTCGCTTCGGACAGCATCGCGGGCGGTACGAGCAGCGCGCTCCAGACCGACTTCCCGACTTCGGTGACGCAGGTGTTCGCGACTCCGCCCAAGGCGGCCATGGTGATCGAAGGCGACTTCGTCGGCACGTTCATCAATACGGAGACGAAGGCGAAGGTCGGCCAGGGAGCGAAGGTGTTCACGTTCCCGTCGATCAACGACTCGCCACCCGTGGTCGTGGGCGCGGCCGACAGCATCGTCATGTTCAAGGATAGCCCGGCCGCACGAGCCATGATCGAGTACTTCGCCACCCCAGAGGCCGCAGAGCTCTGGGCGAAGCGGGGCGGCTTCTCGTCCCCGAACAAGAGCCTGGACGAGAGCGTCTATCCGGAGGAGACGACGAGGACGCTCGCGTCGGAGCTGGCGCAAGCCGAGACGTTCCGCTTCGACCTGTCCGACTTGCAGCCGAAGGTACTGAACGACGCGCTCTTCGCCGTCCTCGCGGACTTCGTCAAGAACCCCGCAGACATCGACGGGACGACGACGAAGCTCGAGGCGGCTGCAAAGAAAGCGTACCCGTAGGACTCGATGTCGAGCACGGGTAGCTCGGCGGTTACGGCGGC
>JBPCJB010000138.1:0-8342 GCA_051005735.1 Gaiellaceae bacterium
GTAGAGCGCCTTCAGGATCTCGACGCGCTGCTGCTGGCCGACGGTGATGTCCTCGACGCGCGCGTTGGGGTCGATCCTGAACTTGAACGAGTCGGAGAGGTCGCGCACCCGCTGCGCGGCGGCGTCGTAGTCGAGGAGCACTCTCTCGCGGGTCGGCTCGTTCGCGAGCACGATGTTCTCCGCCACGGTCATCACCGGGATCAGCATGAAGTGCTGGTGCACCATCCCGATCCCGGCATCGATCGCGTCGCGCGGCGAACTCATCCGCGTCGGCGTTCCTTTGATCCTGATCTCCCCCTCTTCAGGCGTGTAGAGCCCGTAGAGGACATTCATCAGCGTCGATTTGCCGGCGCCGTTCTCACCGAGGAGTGCGTGCACCTCGCCCGGCCGGAGATCGAAGGAGAGGCCGTCGTTGGCGACGATCCCGGGGAAGCGCTTCGTGATTCCCCGGAGCTCGAGAACGGGTGGCTCGTCCACCGGGGGATTCTATGACGCTGGACCAGACGCCCACAGGTCAACGCACGTCGAACGCTAGCCGCTGCCGACCGTCTCCGGGATGTCGGTGATCTCGCCGGCTGCGATCTGCTCCTGGACCTGCTTCACCTTCGTCACGATCTCGGCGGGCACGCTCGCAGCGATCTCGCCGAGGCCGACCCCGCCGGAGGCGACGTCGAAGACCGAGTCCTCCCCGCCCGCGAAGCTGCCGTCCTGGACGGCCTGGACGGTCTGGAAGACGGCGACGTCGACCTTCTTGAGGGCGCTCGTGACGACGTGCTCGCCGAGAAAGCCCTGGTCGGCGTCGACGCCGATCCCGCTCACGTTCTGCTCGTTGGCGGCGTTCAGCGCCCCGAGCCCGCACTGGCCGGCGGACTGGAAGACGACCGACGAGCCGCGGGCGATCTGGTTCAGCGCGATCTCCTTGCACTTGGCCTGGTCGACGAAGTCCTGCGAGTAGCCGTTGAGCGTCTTGACCCGAGGATTCGCGGCCTTCGCGCCGGCCTGGTAGCCGGCGATGTAGCGGTCGACCGGCGGGATCTTCTGGCCGCCGACCGAGCTGATCGTCTGGTTCGCCCCGGCCGACTCGGCGACGAGGAGCCCGGAGAGATAGCCGACGAGGTAGCCCGCCTCCTGCTCCTTGAAGAGCAGACCGCGGACGTTCGCCGGCTTGGACTCCATGGCAGCCTGCGAGAAGTCGATGATCGCGAAGTTCGTGTCGGGGAACTGCTCTGCCACCGTCTCGACGGATTCGGCCATCAGGAAGCCGACTCCGACGATCAGGTCGTAGTCCTGCTGGGCGAGTGTCGAGAGATTCGGAACGTAGTCTGAGTTCGCCCGCGAGACGAGCACGCGGCCCTCGGCGCCGAGTTGCTCCTTCGCGCGGTCGAGGCCCTGGTTCGCGAGGAAGTTGAAGGAGCGGTCGTCGAGGCCGCCGATGTCGGTGACGAGCCCGACCCTGATCGAGGGGCCGCTCGAGCCCGAGCCCGTGTCCGTGTCGGTCGTGGTCGTTGCGGCCGGAGCCTAGGTGGTGCCACTCGCGTCGCCATCGTCGTCGTCGCTCCCGCAGCCTGCGAGAAGGGCGAGCGCCGCGATCAGCGCTGCCAGCAGCGAGAGACGGAGGAGAAAGCGAAAGCTCATCTCCTGGAACGGTACCGGGAGGGGCGGGTTCGGAAACCCACCCCTCCCGAGCTCTAGCAGTTGCCTAACGAACGACTAGCCGGTCGTCGCCGGGGGCGCCTGCGCGCGCACGACGATCTTGCCGGAGGAGATCTGCTTCCGGATCGACTCGACAGCGGCCTTCAGGGCCGGTGAGATCCGGTTCGAGATCTTGCCGTAGCCGACCGCACCGCTCTTGACACCGAAGATGACGTCGCGGTTCGTGCCGAACCTGGCGCCGGCCGCCTTCGCCGCGCCGACCGTGCCGAGCACGGCGATGTCGACCTTCTTCGTCGCGCTCGTCATCACGTGCTGGCCGAGGTAGCCCTGGTCGGCGTCGACCCCGATCCCGAACACATTCCGCTCCTTCGCGGCCGAGAGCACGCCGAGGCCGCACTGACCGGCGACCTGGAAGACGACGCCCGCGCCGTTCGCGATCATGTTCAGCGCCTGCTCCTTGCACTTCGCCTGGTCGACGAAGTCCTGCGAGTAGGCGTGCACGACCTTGACCTTCGGGTTGGCCTTCCGCGCACCCGCGTAGTAGCCGGCGATGAACCGGTCGACCGGCGGGATCTTGAGGCCGCCGACGGCGCCGAGCATGATGTTGCCGCCGAACGGCTTCGCCGTGATCTGCTTCGCGGCGAGGAAGCCGACGAGGTACCCGGCCTCCTGCTCCTTGAAGAGCAGGCCGCGGATGTTCGTCGGATTGCCCTTCTGCTTGACGCCGGAATTGTCGATGATCGCGAACTTCGTCGCCGGGAACGCCTTGGCAACGGTCGCAACCGAGTCGGCCATCAGGAAACCGACGCCAATCACGAGATTCGCCTTGTACTGCCGAATCGCGTTGGTCAGGTTCGGGATGTAGTCCGCGTTCGACCTCGAGATGTAGACGCGTCCCTGGACGCCGAAGCGCTTCTTCGCGTCGTTCAGACCCTTGTTCGCGAGGAAGTTGAACGAGCGGTCGTCGAGACCGCCGATGTCGGTCACGATGGCGACCTTGAACGGTGCCTGCGCCGGTGCAGCTGTCGCCGCGGGCGACGTAGCCGACACGGCTGGCCGGGCGGAGCTGGTGCCGGTGACGACGAGCATCACGACGGCGATCAGCGCTGCCGAGACGAGCAGCAAGAACGAGCGTGCCTTCACATACCCTCCTTAGAGATCACAACCACCGCGAGACTTGGACGCTTGATTACATCGCAAGTTGGCGCGGAAGGAAAGACCTTACGTTTGCGGGCAGGCCGGTGCGCTCAGGAGGCGGTGACGAACCGCTCGAGCTCGGCCTCGTCCACGAGCACGCGGCGCGGCTTCGAGCCCTCGTAGCCGGAGATGATCCCGCGCCGCTCGAGCATGTCGACGAGTCTGCCGGCGCGGGTGTAGCCGACCCGGAGGCGGCGCTGGAGCAGCGAGACCGAGGCGGTCTGGGTCTGGACGACGATCTCGATCGCCTTCTCGAGCAGCGGGTCCTCGTCGGGGTCGAAGTCGCCGTCGTGGGCGTCGAGATCGTCGTCGGCGAGTGGCTCGGGCGCCTCGAGCAGGGATGCGTCGAGCTCCTGGTCGCGCTGATGGCGGCACTGCTCGACGACCAGCGCGACCTCGTCCTCGCTCACGTAGGCGCCCTGCACGCGCTGGACGCGTGAGGTGCCGAGCGGCTTGAAGAGCATGTCGCCCTGCCCGAGCAGGCTCTCCGCGCCCGAGCCGTCGAGGATCACCCGCGAGTCGGTCATGCTCGAGACGGCGAAGGCGATCCGGCTCGGTACGTTCGCCTTGATCATCCCGGTGATCACATCGACCGAGGGGCGCTGGGTCGCGAGCACGAGGTGGATCCCGACCGCCCGCGACTTCTGCGCCAGCCGGATGATCGCGTCCTCGACCATCTGCGGGCTCGTCATCATCAGGTCGGCGAGCTCGTCGATCACGACGAGGAGATACGGCAGCGGATCCTCGCCGCGCGCGCGGAAGGCTCGGTTCGCCTCCGGCAGGTTGCGCGCGCGAACGATCGAGAGGCGCTCGTAGCGGCGCTCCATCTCGGCGACGACGTTCGTCAGGACGGCGCTCGCCTCCTTCGGGTTCGAGACAACGGGCGTCAGGAGGTGCGGGATCGACTCGTAGTAGTTCAGCTCGATCCGCTTCGGATCGATCAGGATCATCCGCACCTCGTCCGGGGTCGAGCGGAGCAGGATCGAGGTCAAGATCGTGTTGATGCAGCCCGATTTGCCCGAGCCCGTGGTGCCGGCGATCAGGATGTGCGGCATCCGGGCGAGGTCGGCCCAGACCGCGTTGCCGGAGATGTCCTTGCCAAGCCAGACGGCGAGCGGGCTCGCGCTCCCTGGAAGGTCGTCGTAGACGTCGCCGAGCGTGACGATCCTCGGCGAGAGATTCGGCACCTCGACGCCGACGGCCTGCTTGCCAGGAATCGGCGCCAGGATTCGAATCTCCGTCGTCGCGAGCGCGTAGCTCAGGTCGTCCTTGAGGCCGGCGACCTTGGAGACCTTCGTTCCCGGCGCGAGCTGGAGCTCGTAACGCGTGACGCGGGGCCCGGCGATCTGGCCGACGATCGTCGCCTCGACCCCGAAGTTGGCAAGCGCGTTCATAAGCACCTCGGCCGTCCGCGCATTCGACTTGGTCGTGTCGCCCGCGACGGCCGGGGAGTGCTTCAGCACCTTGCGATCCGGCAGGACGTACTTCACGGCGGGGCGATCGACGTCGAACGTGGGCGGCTGCCAGGTCTCCGCTGTCGAGTCTTCGTCGATGACGAGCGGCGGCGGCTCTGGTTCCTCCGCGACCACGTCGGGGTAGTCGTGGACGACGTCGACCGGCGGCTCGTGGCCGGGCGCAAGCGCGGGCGGCGGCGCGAGCGCCTTGTGGCTCCGAGCCACGAGCTTCTCCCGCTCGATCCTGCTTCGCGCAGCGGTGCTTGCCCGGCGAAGTTGGCGCCCGGAGTGGCGGAGCAGCGCCCCTGCCGAGGCGCCCGTGAGCAGGAGCGCGCCTGCGAGCAGGGCGGTCAGGCCGACGAGGAACGAGCCGGTGCCGCCGAGCAGGGCGGCGAGCGCGCCGCCGAACGCATCGCCGACGAAGCCGCCGTTTCGCGAGCCGAGCGTCGTCAGCAGCCCGGCCAGGATCACTCCCAGACCGATGCGAAATGGCCTGACGTCGATGAGCGCGCTGCGGAAGAGCATCAACCCGCCCACGCCGGCGAGCAGGATCGGCGTGGCGTAGGCCGCGCTTCCGAGCAGGTCGCGCAGAGCGCTCTCCACCTTCTCGCCCACGATGCCGCCCTCCCAGCCGAGATAGAGGAGCGAGACGAGGAAGAGGCCGAGCGCGACGAGGGCCAACCCGACGAGCTCCGGGTGTTGATGGGATGCGCGGTGGTGAGCCGCGAGCCCACCCGCTCTCGCGCGCTTGCGCTTCGCTCCTCGCTTCTTGACGCGCGACGGCGTGCGCGGTCGCAGCGGGCGCTTCTTCTTCTTCCTTGCGGTCATGGGACGCCGTTCTTCGACGCTTTCGCGCAGACCCCTCTCACCCCGCCCTCCGGCTGGGACGTGTCCGCAGCGGACGTCCGGGGTCAAAGCCCGGACACGTCCGGCAGGGACATGTCGGGAGTGGACACGTCCAGGGGCTGGCCCGGGACGCGTCCGGCAACGACGTGTCGGAAGGAGACACGGCCAGGGGCTGGCCCAGGACAGGTGTCCGCAACGAGATCGGCCGCCGAATCGGCACAGTGAGCCGATGTCGCGCGCCGCCCGCACCGCGGTCACCGTCGTCTTCTTCGCGAGCGGCGCCGCTTACGGGAGCTGGGTCGCAAGAGTCCCGTCGCTCCAAGAGGGGATCGACGCGACGAAGTCGGAGCTCGGCCTCGCCCTGTTCGGGATCGCCGCCGGCTCCATCGTCATGCTTCCTGTCGCAGGATGGCTCGTGGCGCGGCTCGGCAGCCGCAGCCTCGCGCTGGCGGGACTCGTCGGCGTCGCCGTCTCGCTGCCGCTGATCGGGCTGGCGCAGTCGCTCCTCGCACTGACGCTCGCCTTCGCGGCTTTCGGGGTCGCGAGCGCGACGCTCGACCTCGCGATGAACGCGCACGGCGTGAGCGTCGAGCAGCGCTACGGACGGCCGATCCTCTCCTCCTTCCACGCCGCATTCAGCCTCGGTGGACTCAGCGGAGCCGCTGCGGGCGGCGTCGCTGCTGCGCTCGGGGTCTCGCCGCTCACGCAGTTCGCCGCCGCCGCGGCGGTGATCCTTGGGATCGGCGTGTGGTCCAGGGTGCGCCTCCTCCCCGGTCACGTCGACGCGGCATCCGGGCCGGTCTACGGCAAGCCCTCCGCCGGGCTCGTCGCCTTGGCCGTGGTCGCGTTCGCCGGGCTCCTGGCCGAGGGCGCAACAGGCGACTGGAGCGGGATCTACCTGCACGAGACGCTCGGCACCGGTGAGGGCGCGGCCACCGCGGCCTTCGTCGGCTTCTCCGTGACGATGACGCTCGGTCGGCTCGTCGGCGACCGGCTGACGAGCGCCTGGGGTCCCACGCGGCTGACGCGCGGCGCGGGCCTCCTCGGTGCAGCAGGGATCGCCGCTGCGCTCCTCAGCGCCGATCCGCTCGTCGCCGTCGTCGGCTTCGCGTGTCTCGGGGCCGGGCTCTCGACCGTGATCCCGACCGTCTTCCGCGCCGCAGCCGCCACCGGATCCTCAGCGGGCGCTGGAATCGCCGCGGTCTCGACCGTCGGCTATGGAGCCTTCCTCGTCGGTCCGCCTGCGATCGGCGTGCTCGCGGATGCGACGTCGCTCACGCTTGCGCTTTCGCTCCTCGTCGGGCTCTGCGCGCTGATCGCGCTCCTCGCCGGCGCCACCACCCCCGCAGACCCCTAGCGCCGGAGCCGCTGGCCGTAAACGCTCCAGAGCAGGAGCGCCGCTCCGCCGGCCACGAAGAAGCCGCCGGCGCCGTCGCCGTTCAGCAGCGCGACGAAGCCCACCGCCAGCGCCAGCGCCCCGACGGCGGCGATCGCGAGCCGGAGCAGTCCCGGCGGCACTACAGGCTGGCGACGCGCTCGAGCAGGAGCTCGAAGAACGCGTCGCCGTCGATGTCGACTCCGACGTCAGCGTTCGGCAGGCGCTCCGTCCGCCGCCAGAGATCGACGACGGTGCGCCCCCGGCAGAGCTCCGACTCGACCTCGATCTCGACGTTTCTGTGCTCCGTGCGGACGAGGGAGGGCCGGACGACGTGAGCGAGCGCGACCGCGTCGTGGATCGGAGCGCCGTCCCAGCCGTACGTGTGCGCGTGGTAGCGCTTGAAGAACTCGACGAGCTCGGCGACGAAGGTCCCGATCCGGCCGGCGGCCCGGAAGCGCTCGGCCCATTCGGGGGTCAGCAGCGCCTTGTGGGTGACGTCGAGCCCGATCATCGTCACCGGCCTGCCGCAATGGAAGACTCGGTGCGCCGCCTCGGGATCGGCCCAGATGTTGAACTCCGCCGCCGGCGTCATGTTGCCCTCGGCGATCGCGCCGCCCATCAGGACGATCCGCTCGATGTTCTCTGTGCCGTGCGCCTCCAGGTAGAGAGCGACGTTCGTGAGCGGTCCGACCGCGACGAGCACGGTCCCGGGCCGGATCCGCTCGGCGATGAACTCGAGCGCGGGCTCGTCGACGGGCTGTGCGCTCGCCGCAGGCAGCTCGGGGCCGTCGAGGCCACTCTCGCCGTGGACGTGCGCGGCGACGCGAAGGTCACGCAGGAGCGGGCGATCGGCGCCACGCGCCACCGGCACGTCGCTGCGGCCGACGAGCTCGAGAACGCGCAGCGCGTTCTCCGTCGTCTTCTCGAGCGTCTGGTTCCCGTGCACGGTCGTCACGCCGAGCAGCTCGACCTCCGGGCTCGCGAGCGCGAGCAGGAGCGCGATCGCATCGTCGTGGCCCGGATCGCAGTCGAGAATGATCGGAATCGCCATTCGCTAGGCGGCGATCGCGCGGAGATCGTCCACCGTCGCGCCGAGCAGCGTGTCGCGGAGGTCGAAGAGGCCCGCCCAGAGCGAAGAGGCATCCAGCGTCGTTTCCATCCGTGCCGCGTCCGAGAGCCCCTGAAGGGCGCGGACGAGCACCGCCAGCTCGAGGTAGGCGGCCGCAACTCGGTTCGGGCACGCGCTCACACCAGCGCGCGTGAGGACCGGAGCCCACTCGACGAGCTCGCCCGCGCCCGGGCCCGAGTACCAAGACCGACCCTCGGCCTCGTCGGCCTCGAGCTCGACGAGGTAGCGGCCGAGCGGCGTCTCGAGCCCCGCGAGCGCCGTCTCGACCCGGTCGGCGGCGTGGCGGAGCGCGGCCTCGCGCCCGCCCGCCGTCGCCGGCTCCGCGTCTCCCCTGCCCCAGCGCTCGAGCAGGCGGCAGAACGCGAGTGCCGAGACCTCGCAGGCCCGGAGCTGCGAGATCAACCGCCGCGCGGTCAGCTCGCTCGGCGCGTGCTGAACGAGGATGTCCGGCCAGTCGGCCATCGCTACACCTCGATGATCACGGGAAGGATCATCGGCCTGCGACGCGTCCGGTCGTAGACGATCTGGCCGACCGAGTCGTGCAAGTGCTCCTGGAGGAGCTTGATCTCGCGGATGTCGTCCGCCTGGAGCTCCTCGAGGACGCGCGTCGCCTCGTCGCGCAGCTCGTCGAGCAGCTCCTCGGACTCGCCGAACCCTCGCGCGATCAGCTCCGGAGGCGCGACGC